>JBMYLY010000001.1:0-68106 GCA_049596815.1 Flavobacteriaceae bacterium
TTACCGGATGTGAGTCGCCCCACAGAAGTTCAGAATTCCACTTGTCAGTAATGGCATATTTTAAATCATAAAGCGTTTGATAAAAATCGAGTTGAATATTGGATGCGTCATAAGGGCTTGGAGTATCGACAAACTCATAAATTGATGCACCCTGACCTGTGGCAAAATCGAGTGCTTCACGTGTTACATTAGCAGCCAATTCCCATTTAGTAATATCAGTATTTAGGTTGAAAAACGGTTGACCTTGGTGATCAAGAAAGTCACTATAAAATTCACTGTTTCCATTAAATAATGGGCTCGCGGCCAGTAAGGCTACTTTGGACTTGATCGCATGGGCAATCACTTTGTCCATTCTCCCTAAATCATTGGTAGCAAGAACGCGTTGTGGTAAATCATTCAATGACGCATCAATCGATTGCATTATATAAGCAAATACTTCGTCAACGGATTTTCTGTGGACTCTTAAAGCCTCGTCTGAAGCATCAATAGCTGGGTTAACATCAACAATAGGAATGGGTCCGTAGTTAGACACCAGGAGAAAATGATAGTAGGCTTTGAGTAATGTTGCTTCCGCTTTCCAACTGTTTTTTTCATCCTGATCCATATCTACCACTCGGTCGATATTTTCTATGAGAAGATTACAACTCCTAATGCCATCCCATAAAGATCCTTGTCCACGTCCGTTGGCGCCATATCCACTCCAAAATCCCATGATAGGGTCGTCTGCATCTTGTTCGCCTTTCATTAACTTAATTGAATTTGGCTCTTTAGCAAAAGGGGTGGTAATTTCATCACTTGCCAAGGCATAAGTAGCATACAAACCATCATTTTGAGGGAGGTAACTATAACACGTGGCTAGGGCTGTGTAGGCTGCGTCTTTTCTTTCGAACATCAAGGAAACTTCCTGAGTTCGATCAGGTACAATGTCTAAATAATCGTTACAACTTGCGATACTGAAGATGATGATTCCGATGTAAAAATATTGTAATATGCTCCTCATGATTAAAAGTTTAGTTGTAGTCCGACATTGACAACTCGTTGTGGAGGATACCCCAATCCGTTTCCTGCCATTTCAATATCCCACAACTTGAAAGAGCTGAAATTGAAAAGGTTCAGACCACTTAAATATACACGTGTATCAATGGAATGATTAGTGAGCATCTTCCCTTGAAGGGTGTATCCTAATTCGACGTTCTTAAGACGAATAAAATCACCGTTGGCAAGCCACCAGGTGGAAGCGTGGTTATTATTGTCAATCACCTCGGTGGATAATCGTGGCCAAAAGGCATAGGGGTCAGGATTGTTTTCTGTCCAATTGTTATTGGTCACCACACGCAGTGCATTTCTTTCATTGACAAAAGGCGCAATACTGTTTGGGTCAATAAAGAAAGATGATTTTCCGGCTCCCTGAAAAAAGAATGAAAAATCAAAGTTTTTGTATCCCATAGAGGCACCAAAACCATAAATTATTTCAGGAACAAAAGGCTCTCCAATGGGTACTCGGTCTAGTTCGTTTATCTTACCGTCCGCATTGACATCTTTGTACTTGATATCTCCAGGAAGATAGGTGTTTTGAGTGCCAGATAGCCCATTAAATTGCTCTGGGGAGTTGTATATGTCAGTCATATCGACAAATAAGCGCTCTGCAATATATCCTCTGGGCTGGTTGGTGTGATAGCCAATCGCACTCAAATAATCATATTGGTATTGGGGTTCGTTGCGCACCACTACTTCGTTAGTAGCATAAGTAAACGTTCCACGTCCAGTAATGTACAATCCATTAGAGAACGATTTGTTATAATCAATTGCCAAATCTATTCCGTAGGATTTTACTTCACCAGTATTGCTGCTCACAACCGTTGTCAAACCAGCCGTTTCTGGAAACACTGGTCGTGGTTCATATATCTTTTTTCGATTTTCAGTAAAATAATCTACTTGAATCATTAGATCATCAAATAATTCGAGTTCTAATCCGTAGTTGGTCTTTATAGCCACCTCCCAAGTCACATTGGGATTTGAATATCGGTTGATGTTGTAGCCATTATAATAATTGCCGTAGTCTGACCCCCATGCATATCCCCTTCCTCCATCATTTAGACTCACATCTGATAGATAAAAGAATCGATCGCTAGCAGTCGCGATGTTGTCATTACCGACAAGACCATAAGTATATTTTAATTTCATCAAAGAAATAAATGGAAATCGCTCAGAAAAGGAATCTTCATTGGATAAGATCCATCCTACACCAACAGATGGAAAAAAACCGTACCTGTTGTTTTCAGCAAATTTTTCGGAACCATTGTAACCAAAATTTAATTCTCCAAAGTAACGATCATCGTATCCATATGTGGCTCGACCAGAAAGACCCATGTTTCTTGAAGGTAAGTTCGCTAGCGCAGAACTTCCAGAAATGGTGTTTAAAGACTCACTAAAGTTGAACACCAATAATCCCCCTACTTGATGTTTATCTTTAAATAAGCGGTCGTATTGGGTCACAAACTCATAGTAATAGTTGCTATTGACATAGTTATCGGTCTGATTCTCATTTAAGTATTCCGTACCTTCCTGTATTTGGTAGAGTTTGTTTTCTATCCCTGTCTCGGTTTGGGTTTCGGCAACCCCGTAAAAAAACGGCGTGAAACTTCTTCTGTTTTCAGTAGAGGAATAACTCTTAATAGCAGCAAGGGCACGAAAAGAGAGACCGTCTGTAATAAAACTCAAGTCTTGTTCAAGCTGCACTTGTGATAAAATGGTGGAGGTAAACCTATTTTTGTAACCTCGTACCATTTCAGCATAGGGATTGACAAACCCACCATTTCCTTTATTGCCAAAAAGAGTGTGGTTGTATTTAAGGGACGATTCCGCATCAAATGTGTAGAATTTTGGAAAGTTTACAGGACTTGCCTGTGATACCATTCCAAAAATACTGCCCGCATCGCTAATTGGTCCGTTGTATCGTTCAAAAAGAGAATTGAATTTGACGGCAATCTTGGTGGTATTCGTCAAATTGATGTTAATATTCGCTCTTAAATTGGATTGGTTAATATCAATATTGTTATTGAAGTTGTTTAGGGGATCAACTTGAAGCAAACCTGTATCATTATTATGAGAAGCAGACAGGTAATATTGTGCCACATCACCACCACCATTAACGTTTAAGTTTAACTTTCTATTCAGGGTGTAATCTTTAAAAAGTTCATTGTACCAATTAACGTCTGGATAAATTTCAGGATCTAAGCCGTTTCTTGTAGCTTCAATTTTATTTTTACTAAAAGCAAGGGGCGCTGTTGGATCCCTTAAACGAAGAGCTCGGTTGTAGAGTTCCATATACTCTACGCCACTCAAAAATTCACTCGTTTGCGAGGGAGAGGAGTGGGCTACTTCATAGCGGAAAGATACTTTTGCCTTTCCTTTGACACCCTCTTTTGTAGTGACCAGGATTACACCATTGGCACCACGTGCCCCATAAAGTGAGGTTGCAGTGGCGTCTTTCATAATGGAAAAACTCGCTATGTTGTCTGGCTCCACACGTGCAAGATCATACGAGCTCACTTCAAGGCCATCAATCAGTATAAGGGGGTTGTTTGATGTTCCAAAAGAGGTAATTCCACGAACAAAGAACTCCGCGTTATCTGCCCCAGGTTCACCTGAACGCTGGTAAGAAATCACTCCAGCCAAACGACCCGCAAAAGAGGCCGTAAGGTTTGAACTCGGCAGTTTGAGTTCCTCGGGCTTTATGGTGTTAATAGAACCTATGACGCTGTTTTTTTTCTGCTTTTGAAAAGCCACGACTTGCACCTCCTCTAAACTTTCCACATTTTCTTCCAAAATTACATCCATAAACCTTTTGTCATTGACACCCAAGGTTTTGGTAGTGAAACCCAAATAGGAAAAGACGAGATTCGATTGTGAAGAGCTTGTAGTTAAAATGTATTTACCATCCAAGTCAGAGACCACCCCATTAGTGGTGTCTTGTTCAATAACTGTAACGCCTGGTAAAGGACTACCGTTGATGTCTACAATTGTTCCAGAAATCAAGTGACCTTGGGCTGCAAGCATACAGATGTTACAAATCGACAGAATTAAAAAAATAATTAAATGTTTGTTTGTCATTTTTGGTTATCCTTATCAGTTACTCTATCCGAAAAGATTTAACTTGTGAAAATGTAGTATTTCCATTTACGTCTTTGGTCTGAACCCTCCAATAATAGATGCTGTTGGCTTCTAACGCTACTTGTTTGGTAGTATCGGGTAAATTGCTAAAATCCTCTGGAGTAGTTTGTTTGCCATCTGTTTTGTCTACATATAGTGTGTATAACAATGCATCCCCATCGGGGTCACTACCAGCCCACTGCATCTCAAAAGTTCCTGCTACAAGAGTGATTACTTCGCCTGGTTTGGGGCTCAAAAGGTCCGCAGGAAAAGGGGCGCTGTTAGCCTCACCATTCCCTTTAAGATAAAAACGCCATGTATCGCTAGTAGGACTATCTGTTGGAAAATCATCTGAGATGCTAGTTACATACCACTCATAGCCATAACCTTTGTTAAGATCCACAGTTGTTGTATTGGTAGTAATTCCTGTCCGACTGATTTCTGCGTTAGTTTGCATGTTTTTAACGGTCAAAGAATACGATGATACGTTAGAAGCTTGATTCCATGAAAACTCTACAGAAGACTGCGCATTGCTGATGGAAGTTCCTGTATTACAGTTTTCGTTATTGTTCGGTAACGAAAGTGTCACAGCGGTTGGAGGGGTTGGCCCTGCATTTTCTGAGCAACCCGAAATCGCTATAGCTAAAGCGACATAGAATACTTTCTTAATCATTGTGTACTTTTTCATTTTTTCAAAATTTTAGACGTTTGGTGAACAGTAGGTGCTTTGATTTCTACAAAGTAGACCCCTTTGGCATACCCTCTCATATCCACAGTTGATATTCGATTTTCTGTCAAACGTTGTACAAAGCGAACCAATGCAACACCACGAAGATCACGGACTACAATTTCTACTTCCTCATCTGAACCGCCAATCATAATGTTCATATTGTCTTTTACAGGGTTCGGATGTATGAGAATGTCTTCACTATTAAAGTATTGTTGCTCAAAAACGCCTTGACAGCTCATATCAGTTGTAAAACGAATCGTGTTTGCGCCCTTATGAAGTAGCACGCTTAAATTTCCTGGCGGAACCGTTTTAAATGTGCTGTTATGCACCATGTTAAAGGATGTAGCACCCTCAAGGAAAAAATCAACTCGATCGCCTGCAAGTGACTGAAGTCCATCTATAGAAAACGGATCAGGCTGTGATAAAACAACCGTAGAACATTGGGAGAAATCATCCTCTCCAGCCACAGTAAAGCAAACTTCATAAGTGCCCACAGTTAGATTTTCAGCCGTTTTATTAAATCCATTCGTGCTATTGAGTAAATATTGAGAACCACCAATAGTCACATTATACACATGAGATTGGTCTTTTGCATTCACGAAGATAGAACCATCATTGGTGCCAATACAGGAATATGAAGATACGGTGACTTCGAAATTGTCAAGGGGTAAGGTGAATACCTCACACCCGTTGGCATCAACTTCAACCCCTTGTGGCGTATCATCGCATATGTCATGCCTGTTGGGAACACCATCACCATCGGAATCTACTGACTGAGAACTCGAACATCCATTACTGTCAACGGTTTCACCAAGAGGTGTATCAGGACAATCATCCTCCCCATTATTTACCCCATCTCCATCGGAATCCTCATTTGGGTCAGGCCCAAGAGCGGGTCCTTGTACATCATCAATATAGAAAGTTGCTGGAGTGCTATCACCTCCGTTGACGAAGACTTTTATGTGTGTGTAATTAGACCTGTCTTTTTCTGGTTCAGCTGCAATCAAATCTTTGAAATCAAAATATAACATTTGGAATTCCTCAGATAAAAACACATTGGCGTCCGTCTCGTCCCAAGTTCCGACCCAGTCTTCTGCATCACTAGAGACCTTAAATCTAACCCAGGATGGTTCTGAAGATTTCACTTTGATTGAAAAAACATTGCCAGTTGTGAAATCAATGGGACGATCCAGTACGTAGTGCACAGAACTCCATCCGCCTGTTTCAGGTGTTTTATTGTATTGAAGAACAAAGTTGCTACTGTCATCGGGATCAACAATTTCATCGATGTTTGAGGCCACCCCATTCTCGCTGTACAATTCGACTAAAGACGTCAAATTATCCCCGCCATCATGATCATCATATAAGGTAAGTGATGGTGGAGTCGCATTTTCAGTCGTAAAACTTGCCGAGATACCCGATATCATTTGCGCCTCTCCAACATACTTGGTGGTGTTTTCTATAATACCAAACCAATAGGTTGTGTTGGGGTCGAGTAGCTCTCGTGGTATGATATGAAATGCCTGACCGTCTTGTGAAATACTCACCTGAGTTGCCACCACTTCTCCATTCTCATCTCCTTCCCTTAATTCAACATGATTTTCTGGTGAAGCGATATCTGTTCCATCCGTATTTACATAGGCCAAACTTCCTGTTATGGATAGTGTTGAAATTAAAGGAACTTCTGCAGATCCATGTTCAGGGATTAGGGCTGATTCTCCGTCGGGAGGTGTATCTCCTTTGTGAACCTCGTCAAAATAATATACGTCCCCAGCAACCGAACCGCCTGATTTGTCTCTGTCAAAATAGAGCTGTACGCGGTTGTGGTGATCTGCTGTAAGTGCACTAAAATTGTAAACCAGTTCTACCCATTGGTTAGTGTCTTCCACTAGAATGTTTTTAACCCCTGAAGGATTGTTACCCCAATCTGGATTGTTTTGAAGTTGCATTCCCACGGTTACAGGTTTATCAACCCATACTTTTACACGAAAAAAAGGAGTCACCTCGTAATCAAAAAAAGTGAGTTTAGTACCGTTTACATCTCCGTTTTCCAAGCCTTCATCTCCTGTAGGGACTGTGTAGCGACCCACTTTATCTGAAGTATTAATACCGGATTTGTCTGGGTTGTCAACCTTGGCAAACCCTGCGCTTGAACCCCACGATGTCCATACCGCATCGGTTTCTGGGGTTTCAAAATCAATCAACATTTGGCTCGATACACGCTCCTCAACTGTAAATGTTGAACTCTCAGACAATACCGACGTGTTGTCATTATATCTTATGGCCGTCTCATCAAAAGAAACATAATAAGTGGCTTCAAAATCAAGGCTTTCTGTTGGGTCAATGGTTATGTTGTTTTTTTCAGCATTTATGGTCGCCGTAAAAGGTATGTTAGCACCAGATGCGTTTGTTTCTTTTAGTGAAATAATACTTCCTAGATCATTGTCATTCAATTCACCAGCATCTGATTTCATCAAACCCTGGTTGGTATAAATGGTAACATCTGTAGCTCTGCTGGCGTTTGTGGCACCATCTCTGGGTGCAAAAGCCAACTGATTGGTGGTATAAATGGCGGGTGTCGTGAGATCATCAACATAATACACATTACCTTCCGCGTTATTTCCACCCGTAAAAAATAACCCATACTTGTTTAGTAAAATGTCATCTGTGTCAAAAGTGATACTCACGTCAACCCATTGATTGAGTGTTGTTACAGTTGTTTTTGCGATTGTGAAATGGCCTCCCCAGTCGACATTATTTTCTAGCTTGATGGCAACATCTACTTCAACAGATGTCCATAATTTAAGAGTAAGTACGTTATTATCTTCGGCATTATAGTATTGTTCTATGTGAGGGGCGCCCCCAATTTGCTCAGGGTCAGAAACCATAGTGAACTTAGCTACATAACTTGAAGAATTAACATTGTCTGGACTTGGATTTTCAACACGCTCAGATTGTAACTCTCCGTTCCAATTCGTCATCACCAAAGCGTCTTCGGCCTCAAAATCAGTGAGAAGATCTGTGGTTTGGGCAAATGAGAAACATGAAATTAGAACAAATACGGATAAGTAAAATTTATGCATTGGTTTCATAATTTTATTTACTAAAAAATAAATTGGACATCGGCTAATTTATCAGAAAAAAAGGATTCCAAAAAAAAATATGTGTTTTTTTAAATTACAACAAATTGTGTTTGAGTTAATTATAAATTATTTAAACAAATTTGGAGTTGCACAAAATTTCATGAAGATTATTGCTAAATAAAATAATAATTTCTGCGTACAGACTTTATAAATGGTTCAATTGATTTCTAAAACAGATCAATTGGGACTACAAAAAAACTCCTTGAGAAATCAAGGAGCTTTTATTTAATATTCAATGCTGCTTCTAAAATCATCTTTAGTCAAAGTACCAAAAAGACTCTACGCCTTTACATTTCTATCTTTCCGTAGTGCTTTAAAACCATTAATGACCACAGGGTTTGTATTCCTGCCCATTCGAGTTTGGTACCCGGGCTTATCCCATACCAAGTTGCCCAACTACCATCTTTTTGTTGCTTTTTGATCAGTTCAACAAGGTCGGTTTCTATGTCCTCTTTTTTAAAAATAATCTTAAGCAGACTATCAGGACTTGGACAATAATTAAGCCGATGGGGTTTGCCATAAAGCCCCCAACCCTCATCCGAAGGGTTGTTACAAATCACACCCTCGGCCAGTATCCAGCGTTTTAAATTTTTAATAACCTCACCGGCCTGTGATTGGCTTCTGGTGTATTGTAAAAATGTCAGCCATCTAGGCACACACAAATAGCAAAACACATGCTTTTCTTTGACGCGTTCAAATTCGTCCCAGACAAATTGTTCGGCCTTTTTCATCCACGGAATATCTATTCCGTATTTTTCTAAAATCCCCAACAAGGGTGCAGTTGTACTCAGTGCAGCCCACTCCTTAACGGTTTTAAAATGATCACTGCAAGGATATTCACTTGTGGGCCGTAGCATCCATGGAATGCCGCCTTTTTCTGTGGTCACACTTTCAAAATAGGGCATAAAATCCTTCAGAATAATATCTTTGGATAGCAGTCCCACTTCGTCTAATGTCTCTAGGGCCATAACACTAAAAAGAGGTTGGCTTTCTGGTGAGGCCGTATCGGGTTCCATTCCATGTCCGAAACCGCCATCTGCATTGCGGTACGCATAGACCGCATGATAAACCCCCTTTGCATCTCCAGACTCAAAATAAAATTGAAACAATCGCCGCTCGATCATTCGAGAATTTGTAAGAATAAAATCCCTGGCTTTTAATAAATTTTCTTTGGCCAACCTCATAGTTGAAATAAATATAAGTCAAAAATTAAATTCCATTTTTATATTTTAGAATATGGCGAAAAAATCTTGGGAGGAAAAGTTTAACAAGAAATCTGATTTTGAAATCAAAACCATTGATCGATCTTTTTGGGGGTATCATGCTGGCTCAAAAATATTGATTCCAACCCCTTTGTTAATTCAAGAGTATATCAATCAGATTGAATCAGGAAATCAAGTAGCAGTTGAAAGAATGAGAAACGATTTGGCCATTGAGATTGGGGCTGATTTTACATGCCCAATGACCACCGGGATTTTTCTACGGGTTGTGGCTGAAGTCAACTATGAGAGGTTGACCCGCAACAACGACAGTGAAATTTCCCCCTTTTGGAGAGTCGTAGACCCTAAAAGTAAACTAGCAGATAAACTTTCGTTCGGAAAAGAAATCATCATTGAGAAAAGAGCAGCAGAGCAAGCTTCTTGATGATCTAATTTACTTTGACCACTTTTTTGATTTGAGGGGCGTATTTTTTGATGGTCGTTTCCACACCCAACTGTAAAGTCATCTGGTTGACAGAACAGGCAATGCAATTGCCTTGAAGCTCTACGATTACTGTGTCACCTTCGATAGCAACCAAAGAAATATCTCCACCATCATTGACCAAAAAAGGGCGGATTTCTTCAAGGGCTTTTTCTACAAGTTGTTCTAGTTCTACCATCGTTTTTAGGTTTTTTGAACGGCAGCACAGCCTGCCATAGTGGTTATTTTAATCGCCTCTGTAGGAGGAAGTTCTTCATTGCGTTTGACCAGTTCGCTGACCAAATTACGTGTTACTTCCACAAACTGCTCAGATATAGGGCTGTTTTCCTGCAATACAGCCGGTCGGCCTACATCGCCTGCCTCACGTACGCTTTGCACCAAAGGCAGTGCTCCCAAAAAAGGAACCTCCAAATCAGTGGCTAAATATTTTGCCCCGCCTTTACCAAAGATATAGTATTTGTTATCTGGCAATTCTTCGGGGGTGAAATAGGCCATGTTCTCAATAATTCCCAAAACAGGTACTTGTATACTGTCTTGTTTAAACATTGCAACACCCTTTTTGGCATCGGCCAATGCCACTGCTTGAGGCGTGCTCACAACTGCCGCTCCTGTGATGGGCAAAGACTGCATAATGCTCAAGTGAATATCTCCAGTTCCCGGTGGCAAATCAATCAGTAAAAAATCTAATGTACCCCAATCAGCATCAAAAATCATCTGATTAAGGGCTTTGGCAGCCATCGGACCACGCCATATCACCGCTTGGTCAGGTTCCGTAAAAAAACCTATCGATAGCAACTTGATTCCATAATTGGAAACTGGTTTCATCTTAGACTTCCCATCTACCGTGACGGCCAAGGGGCGCTCATAAGCCACATCGAACATCATGGGTATGGAAGGCCCGTAAATATCTGCATCAAGTATTCCTACTTTAAAACCCATTTCGGCCAAGGTAATGGCCAAATTCGCAGTCACAGTCGATTTACCAACACCACCTTTTCCAGAGGCCACCGCTACGATATTCTGAATACCCGGAATGGACTTGCCTTTTGTAGGCACAGCTGCTTTGGGAGGGGCAGCTGCTTTGCTGTTAACCTGAATTTTCAACTGATTGCCAAAACGTTCTTGGATAGCCTCCACTACGACTGCCTCGGTTTTTTTGCGCGCTTGTAAACTCGGGCTAGGAAGGGCCATGTCTATGATGAGTTCATCACCAAAAATTTGAAGGTTGGTAAGTCCACCTATGGCTCCCAGCGTTTGGTCTGTGCCGTGGACGGTAAGCTTGTTTATGAGGTCTTCGATTTCGGACTTGCGCACAGTGTTTTCTTTAAAATGATTCTAAATTGCAAATATAGGGCATCTGCACCAACCTACACAGCATCAGTAGGTTTCCAAAAAACAGTTTCAAAATCTACAATTTGATCATCGACAATCTGGTGCCCTTCTTGCTCTAACAATTGCTGCATAACCCTAGGGCCACCAAAATGATGCTTTCCAGTTAGCATTCCTGTTCTATTGACCACCCTATGGGCAGGCACGTCGGGGCGTGTATGGGCAGCATTCATGGCCCAGCCTACCATCCGCGCAGATCTTCGTGCTCCAAGACATTCAGCGATGGCACCATAGGTGCTCACACGGCCTTCAGGTATCTGCCGAACCACTTCGTATACACGCAAAAAGAAATCCGAAGAAGTGTTATGGGGCATCAAAAGAGAATTTTAGGTAAGTAATGGGGATGTCTTGGTCCAAATACATGGATTCATAAAAGGTTTGAATGGCGGTGACTTCTTTAGGGGCATGTACATATTTATACACATCGTGATGTGCCATAATGGGAGGAATGCCCAAACCTTGTAGGACACCCAAAGTGTAGCCATGCAAAAAAGAGGAATCTGTTTTGAGATGCACCACGCCTTTTTGTCGAAGGATGTTTTTGTATTTGGATAAAAAATCAGGGTTTGTCAGTCGGTGTTTGGTGCGCTTGTACTTGAGTTGAGGGTCAGGAAAAGTGAGCCATATTTCAGAAACTTCATCAATGCCAAAAACATGTTCTATGAGCTCTATTTGTGTGCGTACAAAAGCCACATTGGGCAGGTTTTCTTCCAAAGCGGTCTTGGCGCCTCTCCAGAACCGTGCCCCTTTAATATCTATTCCAATAAAATTTAACTCAGGATGAGCTTTGGCCAAGGCTACCGTATACTCTCCCTTACCGCACCCGAGTTCTACAACCAAAGGGTTATCATTTCCAAAAAATTTGTTCCAATGGCCTTTATGCTCAAAAGTATTTGCAATCAATGCTTCGCGAGTGGGCTGTAGCACATTGGCAAAAGATTCGTTCTCTCTAAATCGCTTGAGTTTGTTTTTACTTCCCATGGGATATGATTTATTCTGCTTCGCTTTGTAAAAGGGCAGCTTTTTTCAAAGTAAAGGAAAACTGTGACCCAATCTGCGGTTGGCTTTCCACAAAAATCTCTTCTTGGTGGGCCTCTATAATATGCTTTACGATAGATAGCCCCAAACCTGAACCACCCTCTTTACGGCTTCCGCTTTTGTCGACCCTGTAAAAACGCTCAAAAAGTCGGGGAATATGCATTTTCTCAATCCCGTCTCCATTGTCAGCAATGCGCACAATGATTCGATTATGGTCATAGGGCTCAATTCGCACCTCTGTGGTGCCTTTTTCCTTACCATACTTCAAGGAGTTCATCACCAAATTGGTCAGTACTTGTTGAATACGCTCCTCATCGGCATAAACCTCAACGGGCTTGGTGTATTCCCTATCAAACTCTAAAGAGATTTTTGATTTTTGGGCACGCATTTCCAATAATTCAAATACGTTTTTAATCAATGCTACTATATCAAAATAGCTTTCCTCCAAAGCTGTGTTTCCAGTCTCCAATTGGGTCAATAAATCCAAGTCTTTGACGATATAATTGAGGCGTTCCACCCCTTTACTGGCGCGGTTTAGGTATTTTTTGTTGATGTTCTTGTCTTCCAAGGCGCCATCTAAGAGGGTAAGAATATAACCCTGCACAGTAAATAGCGGAGTTTTCAACTCATGGGCCACATTTCCTAAGAATTCCTTTCGAAAAGCGTCCAAGTCTTTTAAGCTATCGATTTCCAACTTCCTTTTGGCAACTGCATCTTGTACCTCTGCAACCAAATCTTCCATGTCCATGGTTTCTTCTTTGGGCACATACGGATTGTCTGGCACCATATTGTTGTAGAGACGGGTAAGCTGGTGATAGATAGCGCGTTGTATGGTTCTACCTAAAATAAAATATCCGACGAGCCCCATCAATAGGGCAACGCCCAAATGGGTTTCTATATGAGAAAACCCAAGCGCATACCCAAAAACAACAGCATTGGAAATAAGGCTCAAGAAAAATATAAGTAATGCGCAAACAAAAGATAAGGTTTTAGAAGAATAAGTACGCTTTGCCATAGAATTTAGACTACATACTTATACCCCACTCCTTTAACAGTCTTAAAGTGTCGATCGCCAATTTTTTCACGTAGTTTTCGGATGTGTACATCAATGGTGCGGCCGCCAACAATCACCTCATTGCCCCAAACTCGGTCTAAGATAACCTCGCGCTCAAAAACTTTGTTGGGTTTGCTGGCCAGCAATGCCAACAACTCAAATTCTTTTCTGGGCAACAACTTTTCAGAACCGGCATATACAATTTTGTATTCCTCACGATTGATAACCAAATCTCCGGCTTGGATAACATCAGCATGCTCATTTCCTTTTTTTACACGGCGCAACAAGGATTTCACTTTACTGACCAACACTTTAGGCTTGACAGGTTTGGTAATATAATCATCAGCACCTGCCTCCAGTCCAGCCACTTGCGAATAGTCTTCGCTACGTGCGGTCAAAAAGACAGCTATCATATCACTGAGTTGGGGTATTTTCCGCAGTTGTTCACAGGTTTCAATACCGTCCATCTCGGGCATCATCACATCGAGAAGAGTGAGATGTGGTAGGTGTTTTTTGGCTTTGGTGAGCGCCTCTACTCCGTTTTTGGCGGTAAACACTTGATAGCCTTCATTGGTCAAATTGTAACTGACGATTTCCAGGATGTCTGGCTCGTCGTCAACAAGCAAGATTTTTATGTCCTTTTTTTTCATTGGCCTTCAAATTCCAAATGTAACTAATTTTTTTTGGCGTACAGAGACCGAAACAATTTTTTAACCTTAAAAAAGTACTGAATTAACACAGATGTTGTTATTTTTGGTAATGTGCAATTTTACAATCCAAATAGTAGTTTTGACAAACAAACACTTGCCCTTTTCAGGCATCAGTTTGAGCACAACACTACCTACCGTTCTTTTTGTGACCTGCTAAATAAGACACCAACCGAAACAGACCGTATTACCGAAATTCCTTTTTTACCCATCTCTTTTTTTAAATCCCACCGAGTCAGTACTGGCTCAAAAGAACATACCCATGCTTTTGTGAGCAGCGGCACCAGTGGCAATCATAGCACGCATTATGTACAAGACATTGGGTTGTATGAGGAAAGTTGTCTCACTGCTTTTGAACAATTTTATGGCTCGGCTGACCAATATGCTGTCATTGGACTTTTGCCGGGCTATTTAGAAAGGCCTGATTCGTCATTGATTTATATGGTACAACAGCTGGTCGAATCCTCTAATGATAGTGACAGTGGATTTTATTTGGACCAGTACAAAGAATTGCATGACGTACTCTTGGAGCGAGAGGCCGCAAACAAAAAAACTCTCCTGATTGGGGTGAGCTTTGCCTTACTGGATTTTGCAGAATCCTTCCCTTGCCAAGTCCCCTCCACCATAGTGATGGAAACAGGGGGTATGAAGGGTCGAAGAAAAGAACTACTCAGAGAAGAACTTCATAGAATACTAAAACAAAGACTGGGTGTAGGCCAAATACATTCCGAATATGGCATGACAGAATTGTTATCCCAAGCCTACGCGCCCAAAAATGGGGTGTTCTTCCCCCCGCCATGGATGCGTGTGTTGGTGCGCAATCCCCATGACCCGTTCGACGTAAAACAAAACGGAAAAGGCTGTTTGAATATCATCGATTTGGCCAATCGTAATTCATGCGGTTTTAT
The DNA here is from genome assembly GCA_049596815.1 of Flavobacteriaceae bacterium. GTDB lineage: Bacteria > Bacteroidota > Bacteroidia > Flavobacteriales > Flavobacteriaceae > UBA724. Next base: position 14,823 of record JBMYLY010000001.1, read on the forward strand.
CGCAACCGATGATTTGGGCGAAGTTCATGCAGATGGCAGCTTTGAAGTATTGGGCCGTTTTGATGCCGCTGATGTGCGCGGTTGCAACCTGATGATCAGTTAAAAATTACCAAGAAGTAACTTTTCTTACCCCTTTGTAGTAACAAATATTTATCGCAAATAAGATCTGAAGAAGTAGCCACAAACGCATCATCTATCTTCTCTTTGTTGACAGAAATAGAACGTTCTTGCAAAGCACGACGCGCAGCTCCGTTGGAGGCTAAAAATCCGGTAGCACCTGCCAGCAAATTGATTATAGAAATACCTTGATCCAAGTCAGCACGCTCTAGAGTCGCCTGAGGGACACCTGCGAACACATCGAGTAGGGTTTGCTCGTCCAAAGTTTTAAGCGCATCCGACGTGGCATTCCCAAAAAGAATTTGCGCCGCCTGCACAGCATTTGCGCGGTCTTCCTCAGAGTGCACCATACGGGTGACCTCATCAGCCAAAGTACGTTGTAACAGCCTTTGGTGTGGGGCTTCATTGTGAGATTTAATTACATCTTGAATCTCGCTTTGGTCAAGAAAGGTAAATATTTTGATATAGTGCTCCGCATCCCCATCAGAAGTGTTGAGCCAATATTGATAAAAGCTGTAAGGAGAAGTTTTTTGTTTGTCCAACCACACATTGCCACCTTCAGACTTTCCAAACTTGGTGCCATCGGCTTTGGTAATCAGAGGGCAGGTAATGGCATAGGCTTTACCGGAAAGTTTTCTACGAATGAGCTCAGTCCCTGTGGTGATGTTCCCCCATTGATCGCTCCCGCCCATTTGTAACAAACAGTTGTGATGCTCATAGAGATGAAGAAAATCATAACCTTGAATAAGTTGGTAAGTAAATTCCGTGAAAGACATCCCCTCTTTGGCATCAGCACCCAAGCGTTTCTTAACAGAATCTTTGGCCATCATGTAGTTTACTGTGAGGTGCTTTCCGATATCACGAGCAAAATCGATTAGCGAAAAACGAGACATCCAGTCGTAATTGTTGACCAAGACTGCTGCGTTTGCTTTGTCACTGTCAAAATCCAAAAACCTACCCAATTGGGTTTTGAGTGCAGTTACATTTCTATCCAAAGTTTCCCCATCGAGTAGGTTGCGCTCAGCCGATTTTCCCGATGGATCGCCAATCATTCCCGTGGCACCGCCTACCAATGCAATCGGTTTGTGACCCGCCCTTTGGAAGTGCATTAAAATCATGATTTGGACAAGACTACCGATGTGCAAGGAATCTGCGGTAGGGTCAAATCCTATATAACCGGCAGTTACGCCTTCAGAAAGCACCTTGTCGGTATCGGGCATTATGTCGTGGATCATACCACGCCATTTCAGTTCTTCAACAAAATTTTTGGCCATTGAATGATATTAACTACAAATATAACGCACCCAACACAAAAGACTGAGCCGAACTCAATTTTAGAAACTATTTTCTTATTTATTGGGTTTTTTATCAGAGAGCAACTGTACCTTTCCCTTATCTAATTTTTGAGTCTTTTCACTTCCCACTAGGCTGTCTTTTTGAGATTTCAACAACACTTCGGCGCGCTCCACAATGCTCAGATATAATTTCGGATGGGCCGCATAGTAGGCGTTGCTGAGTGCAAACTGCAGACTATCTATGCCGTGATAACCATAGAATGAGGGATTGACATCCATGACTTCTTTACCATCTGAGGGACGAAAACCTCTACTGGCATTAATGACAGACAACTCATATAAGAGCTCTGCCATTTTATCTTCTCCAATCAGGTTATCAGGTTTGTCCACATTGGGATTACACGCTACCAATAAAATTAACAATATGACTACAACTGGTTTCATCGCTTAAAGACGGCTGGCGTCGATGCTTTTTGGTTAGAGAATTGTCCGTTTTCATAGGCCAGATGCCCATTGACAAAAGTATGGGTAGCTTGGGCCTGAAATGTTTGTCCCTCCAACGGGGACCAACCACATTTGTAAAGCAAATTGTCTTTGTGTACCGTATACGGAGCGTTCAGATCCACCAATACCAAATCGGCATAGCAACCTTCTCGTACATATCCACGGCGGTCGATATCGAAAAGCTGTGCGGGATTGTGGCACATTTTTTCAACAATTTTTTCCAAAGAAATCTTGCCTTGAAGGTGACATTCCAACAATACAGAAAGAGCATGTTGTACCATTGGGCCACCAGAGGGTGCTTTGGTATAGACGTTTTCTTTTTCCGAAAGAGTATGAGGCGCATGATCGGTGGCGATCAAATCGATGCGATCATCCAACAGGGCTGCCCAAAGCCCTTCACGATCTGATTGGGATTTGACAGCAGGGTTCCATTTGATCAGACTGCCTTTCTCAGCATAATCAGTATCGCTAAACCAAAGGTGATGTATACAAACTTCGGCTGTAATCTTTTTTTCTGCCAAAGGTTTGCTTTCGAATAAAGTGGTTTCCTTGGCTGTAGAAAGGTGGAAAACATGCAAACGAGCGCCTGTCTCTTTGGCCAATGCAATCGCTGTAGAGGACGATTTATAACAGGCTTCTTCAGACCGTATGATGGGATGACACGCTATTGGAATATCTTCTCCATACTGTGCAATGTGAGCAGACAAATTGGCTGTGATCGTCGCCTCATCTTCACAATGCACAGAAATGGGCAAGGAGGTATTAGAAAAAATCTTTCGCAACACATCGGGGTTATCCACCAACATATTGCCGGTGGAAGAACCCAAAAACAATTTGATCCCCGGAACTTGTTTGCCATCGACCGCTAAGATGTCTTCTAAGTTGTCATTGGTGCCCCCAAACATAAACCCATAGTTGACCCAAGAGGTGCGCCGAGCGATGGCTAATTTGTCATCCATCATGGCTTGAGTGGTGGTTTGCGGTTGGGTGTTGGGCATTTCAAAAAAAGTGGTAATCCCTCCGGCCAAGGCTGCCCTACTCTCTGTTTCGATAGTCGCTTTGTGCGTCAGTCCGGGTTCTCTAAAATGCACTTGATCGTCGATCAAACCCGGTAAGAGGTATTTGCCTGATGCATCTATTACAATATCTGCTTGGGCGTTGATTTTGGGTGCCAATTGAGCAATAAACCCATCTTTCAATAGGATATCCAGTTGTTCTATATTTCCCTCATTGACAACTTGGGCGTTTTGAATTAAGGTCGTTTTGGGCTTAGTTGGCATACCAGCTTTTTATTTTCATCAAAATTATACCAAAAATAGCTTCGCTTATAATCGATCGATTCATTTTTGAAACCCCACGGATACGGTCTGTAAAAACAATGGGGATCTCTTTCAAACGAAAGCCTTTTTTCCAAGCTTTAAATTTCATTTCTATTTGAAAGGCATAGCCCGAAAATCGAACTTGATTCAAATCAATAGACTTTAACACATCAGATTTATAGCCTACAAAACCCGCAGTGGTGTCTTTAATGGGCAAGGATGTAATCAGGCGCACATACAATGAGGCGCCATAAGACAACAATATGCGTCCCAAAGGCCAATTGACTACTTGTATCCCTTTGACATAGCGAGAACCTATTACAACTTCCGCTTGGCCTGCAGCTAACACTTTAAAAAGCCTTTCCAAATCTTTGGGAGCATGCGAAAAATCGGCATCCATCTCAAAGATATAGGCATAATCATGTGCCATAGCCCATCGAAAACCATGCACAAAGGCAGGTCCTAGCCCTTTTTTTTCTGCACGGTTTTCTAAAAATATCTGTTGAGGGTATTTTTTCATCATATCAGCTACGATAGCAGCAGTACCATCGGGTGAGGCATCATCGACCACCAAAACAGAGAAAGGATGCGCCAAATCCATCAATGCTTTGAGCATCAGGGCAATATTGTCTGCCTCGTTGTAAGTGGGAATGATGACTAAACTTTTGTCCATAGGAGATATACACAAAAGTAGATAAATCAAAACTGTTGTGCTATAGATTGCATTTTATAATTTTGCCATATGTACGAAGTCCTTTTTCGCGAAACCAACCATCTCACATGGGAAATCGGACTATTTTTTGCTCTAATCGTACTGTTGGCACTTATCAAACAGCTCAATTCAGATGCCTTCTATCGGCTGATCTATTTTTGGAAAACCGAATTTTACGCCTCCGAATCTTCAAGAACCAAACTCAGCACCCTAAAATTTGAGGATGCTCTCATCTTTTTATTTCGCGGATTGGTGTTTGCGGCATTTACTTACACTTTGCTGATTTATTGGGGATATGGTGGGCTGCCATGGGTAAACTACCCAATGATATTCATTGGATGGCTCACGTATAGCGCACTGCGAACATTTGTTGAATGGAGTGTAGGACTGGGGTTTGGTGCTGAGTCAAGGATGTTACTCTTTCAATTGAGAAGGGCAACAGCCAAAGGAAAATTGTCATTTGTGTTGTCAATTTTGTTAGTTGTTGGAGTTTTTGGTTTGGGACATACGGGACATCATTGGAATGTGATTCTAATTATTTACACAATGCTTTTTTTGTGGGCTTATCAGCGGACGGCCAAGCCTTATTTCAACCTAATTCGAGCCTATCTAGTCTATTTTATTTTATATATTTGCACCTTCGAAATCGCCCCTTTGTGGCTGATCGTTAAGTACCTAAAGGTTTAAATTGTAAAGACCACTATGAAAGTAAAAACGATTCTTGTTTCACAACCCGAACCTGCCGTAGAAAATTCTCCTTATGGCCAACTGATTGAAAAACGAAAAGTTGCCATCGATTTTAGACCTTTTATTCACGTAGAAGGTGTGCCTGCCCGTGAGGTCAGACAACAAAAAATCGACTTGAGCAAGTTTACGGCCATCATCCTGACCAGCCGTAATGCCGTAGATCACTTTTTCAGATTGGCTGAAGAGATGAGGTACCCCATCCCCAGCACCCTAAAATATTTTTGTCAATCAGAAGCTGTTGCTTTCTATCTTCAAAAATATGTGGTGTATCGCAAGCGAAAAATCTATGTGGGTAACCGCACTTTTGATGACCTCTTAGAACTCATAGGGAAATACAAAAACGAGAATTATCTCTTTCCTTGCTCGGATGTAGTCAAACCCATCATCCCTCAAAAACTCAATAACTTGAGCATCAACTGGACGCAAGGTGTTTTCTACAAAACCGTCATTAGTGACCTTTCAGATCTAAGAGACGTATATTATGACATTTTGGTGTTCTTTAGCCCCTCTGGTATTGAATCATTGTTTCAAAATTTTCCTGATTTTAAACAAAATAACACCCGAATTGCCGTTTTTGGAAACAGCACCGTGAAGGCGGCTGAGCAAGCGGGCTTACGTATAGACATTTTGGCGCCGACCCCAAAGTCGCCCTCTATGACCAAAGCGCTCGATGAGTATATCGCGGTTGCCAACAAGCGCTAAGACCTAATAGCAGCTCTTATCACGAAAAGCCATCCGGATATTAAAGCAATCCCTCCGATTGGGGTAATCCATCCCAAGTGATTGAGGCTTACACCCATAAGTCGGTCTAAAGTAAGTAGATATATAGAGCCTGAAAACAACACAGTTCCCCAAACAAAAAGGAGTGCGCTTATTCGGGTGTTTTTTAATGGTAAAACAGTTAAAATCAACAAGGCCAAGGCATGGTAGATTTGGTATCTGACTCCTGTTTGAAAGGATGAAAGTTCCTCCGCACTCAACTGTTTGTCAAGCACATGGGCTGCAAAAGCGCCCAACACCACTCCGAAAGCGGCCAAAGAACTGCCCAATACAATAAGGTTTTTGATTTTCATCTCATTTGGTTTATAAATACATGCTAATGTCGTATTTTTGAATCAAAGCTCTAATCTAATTCATCATGAAACGCATCAATCAAAACATTGTTCTTGACGATACGGACAAAAAAATCATTCATTCCCTTTCCCAAAATGCCCGCAGATCTATTATGGAAATCGGTAGAAATATTCCCATATCGGGTGCCGCAGTTCACCAACGAATCCGCAAACTCGAAGATGCCGGGGTTATTACAGGCAGTCGCATCGAAATCAACACTGAAGCTCTTGGATATACAACCACTGCTTTTATTGGCATCTACTTGGACAAGGCTGCTCACAATGCCACCGCTGTATCTAAACTGAAAAACATTCCTGAAATCACAGAGTGCTACTATACAACCGGAAACTGGAGTGTGTTGATTAAAATCAAATGTAAAGACAACCAACATTTGATGGAACTGCTCAGCAAACAGGTGCAAAAAATTCCAGGAATTTCAAGAACAGAAACCTATATCTGTCTCAACCAACAAATCGACAGAGAAATTACCCTCTAACTACCTGCGTTGGCTGGCAACCCTTAGTGCAAAATAAGCCAATGTAGCCAAAGACCCAATAGCAGCCACCACATAGGTTCGAGCTGCCCACTTTAGGGCATCTTCAGAGGCTGCATATTCTTCTCTTGATACCATATTCTTGCGTTGGAGCCAAGCCAAAGCACGCTTGCTGGCATCGTATTCAACAGGAAGGGTTATAAAACTAAACAACGTACCCAACCCAAACATAATCACTCCTGCAACAGCGATGGGATAGCCCAATCCGGAGCTTGCCATTCCCAAACCGATGGCGATTATCCAAACCGAAAGGTTGGAGGCTACGCTGACAACGGGCACTAAAGTCGAACGCATCTGCAACCACTCATAGCCTTGCGCATGCTGAACCGCATGTCCACACTCATGAGCAGCGACCGCAGCGGCAGCGGCATTACGGGCGCTGTAAACACTCTCACTCAAGTTTACAGTTCGCTTGATCGGGTTGTAATGATCGGTCAACATACCTCGTGTTGAAACGACTTTGACATTGCGAATGCCGTGGTCAGAAAGCATTTTTTCGGCAATCTCTGCGCCTGTCATGCCATTGCGTAATGACATTTTGGAATATTTTTTGAATTTATTCTTGAGCTGTGCGCTCACCGCCATACTGATGATAAAAAAGACAATGGCAATCAAATAGTATCCTCCCCACATAATTTTTATTATTTATTCAGAAATTGGCAAAAATCCTGCCAATCAGCTCCTTTTCTTTAGGATATTAAATATAATAAAGATTTGCATGACTGCCGTAACTGTATTGGCCACAACCACAGACAGACTTTCTATTCGTAGACCGAAATACAACCACATACAAACCCCCACGAACATGATCACATACATGGGCAATGACAAACCGTCAGCACTTTGGGTACGATAGACTTTGATAGCTTGAGGTAAAAATGCAATGGTAGTCAGAAATGCGGCAATGAGCCCCACAATTTCATCCGCATTGATACTTAACATACGACGTTCACAATTTTGTTAGGCACCACAATGACCTTTCTGACTACTTTTCCTGCCAGTTGTTGTTGGGTACGTTCATCATTCAAAACCATGGTCTCAATAGATTTTGGGTCGGCAGACACATCAATATCCAGAGTAAACCGCACCTTGCCGTTAAAGCTTATTGGGTAGGTCTTGGTGGACTCTATCAAATGTTTTTTGTTGGCCTCTGGAAATGGTGCCTCCACGATAGAAGATTCGTGACCTAAAAGCGCCCAAAGTTCTTCACAAATATGCGGCGCAAAAGGAGACAACAAAATGGTCAAAGGCTCCAAAATCTCTCGCTGGTTACTGCCCAAAGAAGTGAGCTCGTTGACACAAATCATAAATGCACTCACTGCCGTATTAAGAGAGAGTTGCTCTATGTCTTGGGTGACTTTCTCTATGGTGCCATGCAAGGCCTTAAGGGCTTCCTTTGAGGGAGCCTCATCACTAATTGTAAAGACATCGCCGCTATGAAACAAACGCCAAAATTTGTTGAGGAAGCCAAAAACACCCGTGATACCTGCGGTATTCCACGGTTTGGCTTGTTCTATTGGGCCCAAAAACATTTCATACATCCGCAAGGTATCTGCTCCATAGGTCTGACAAATATCATCGGGGTTAACCACGTTGTATTTGGACTTGGACATTTTTTCGACCTCGCGTTTGGACAGTAGCTTGCCGTCTTCCAATTCAAAAGTAGCTTCTTGAAAATGGGGTTGCCACTGCTTTAAGGCCTCTATATCTACCGCATCTGAGGTGTCTACCAAATTGATGTCTACATGAATGGGCTCTACCGAGTTGTCACCCACCAATCCTCTCGATAAAAAGGTTTGGGTCCCCGACTTTCGATATACAAAGGCACTGTTGCCCAAGATCATTCCCTGATTGACCAGTTTCTTGGCAAATTCCTCCACCCCAACATAGCCTAAATCAAAGAATACTTTTTGCCAAAAGCGCGCATACAAAAGGTGCCCCGTAGCATGTTCGCTACCGCCCACATAAAGGTCCACCGCACCCCAATAATCCAAAGCGGTTTTATCGGCAAATTGTGATGTATTGCCGGCATCCATATAGCGGTTAAAATACCAGGAACTTCCGGCCCAACCGGGCATGGTATTGAGTTCAAGTGGGAAGACACGTTTATGATCGATTTCAGTATTAGAAACCACTTTTTGTTGTTGAGCATCCCAAGCCCATTCGGTGGCGTTTCCTAGCGGGGGCGCACCTTCGGGAGTGGGTAAATATTTTTCTACCTCAGGTAAGTGAAGAGGAAGTGCTTCAACAGGAAGTGCTCGAGGAGTTCCATTGTCAAAATATATAGGAATCGGCTCTCCCCAATAACGCTGTCTGCTAAAAACTGCGTCGCGCAATCTATAAGTTATCTGTGCAGCTCCTTTACCGATAGCTGTCAATTGCCGTATCACCTCTTTGGATGCTTTGGGTACATCTAGGTCGTTAAGAAAATCTGAATTGGCAATTGTGGTATTTGTCTTTTCACTGTGAGCGGCCTCAGACACGTCCTTATCTGCGAAAATATTTTTGATAGGTAGGTCAAAATGCTTGGCAAAATCGAAATCACGTTGGTCCCCACAAGGAACCGCCATCACAGCGCCCGTACCATAGCCTGCAAGTACATAATCCCCTATCCAAATGGGAATCTTCTCTTCGGTAAAAGGGTGCAATGCATAGGCGCCAGTGAACACCCCGGTGATGTTTTTAACATCGGCCATACGATCTCTTTCACTGCGAGAAGCGGTTGTCTCTACATAGGCCTGAACATCCTGTTTCTGAGCATCTGTGGTGATTTGTTCCACCAGTGGATGTTCGGGTGCCAAGGTCATAAAGCTAACGCCAAACAAAGTGTCAGGACGGGTGGTAAAGACCTCGATGATGTCCTGATGTCCATCTATGTCAAAGCGAACAGACGCCCCAACGGATTTCCCAATCCAGTTGCGCTGCATTTCTTTTAAGGGTTCTGGCCAGTCGATGGTTTCCAATCCACTGAGCAAACGCTCTGCATAGGCAGAAATACGCATGCTCCATTGGGTCATTTTTTTTCGAACGACGGCATAACCACCGCGTTCAGAAACGCCATTTACCACCTCGTCATTGGCCAGCACAGTTCCCAGTTCTGGGCACCAATTGACCTCGGTTTCAGCTAAGTAAGCCAGGCGATAGTTCAGCAAATGGGTTTGTTTTTCTTTTTCTGAAAAAGCGCGCCATTGATCTGCAGAAATCTCTGGAGTCGATGCATCACAATGAGTTTGCAAGTTGAGGTTGCCGCTTTGTTCCAAAATTGTCATCAACTCCTCGATAGGGCGGGCTTTACTTTCAGAAGTATCAAACCAAGACGCAAACAGCTTCAAAAACATCCATTGGGTCCATTTGTAATAATCGGGTTCGGAAGTGCGTACTTCTCGACTCCAATCAAAAGAGAACCCCAACTGATCGAGTTGTTCCCGGTATCTTTTGATATTGGCTGCCGTTGTAATGGCAGGGTGCTGCCCTGTTTGGATGGCATATTGCTCGGCTGGGAGACCAAAAGAGTCGTATCCTTGGGGATGAAGCACATTGTAACCCTTGTTGCGCTTGTATCTGGCCACTATGTCACTGGCAATATACCCCAGAGGGTGCCCCACGTGTAGCCCCGCACCGGAAGGATAAGGGAACATGTCGAGGACATAATATTTCGGTTTTTCAGAGGTCGAATCGGCAGCAAAAGTTTGATTCTTCGCCCAGTAGGATTGCCATTTTTTCTCTATCGACTGAAAAGGATATGCCATATGCCCAATTAACAGCTGCAAAAATACCATATATTATCAGAATAATTAAAGTCCCAAACGTTGGGTTGGATTTTGTAATTTTAGCCCGTCATGGGCAAACCCTATCACGTTTATCAACGTCGTCAATTGATTCGCTCCTACATCTCGGTAGTGGTGAGCATCGGATTGGTGCTTTTTGTGGTGGGTGTGTTGGGCTTGTTGGTGTTAAACACCCAGCGGGTGGCCCAACACGTGAAGGAACAAATTGTACTTACTGTGTTTTTAGATGACCAAGCCAAAGAGGTGGAAGTAGAGCAACTCAAAACCATGTTGGCTTTGGCACCATTTACCAAGTCGGCTCTCTTTATTTCTAAAGCACAAGCCGCCCAAGAACACAGTGCCGAAATCGGAGAGGATTTTATGGATTTTTTAGGATACAACCCCCTCAAAGATGCGATAGATCTGCGGTTGAAAGGCAGCTATGTAAACACCCTAAGCGTTGACAGCATCAGCACCATGATCAGCGACAGGTCATATGTGAGTGAAGTCGTTTATGACCGTCCATTGATTGGCTTGCTCAATGAAAACATTGAACGTATCAGCCTTTTGCTACTCATCAGTTGTGGGTTCTTTCTGATTGTGTCTATACTATTGATCAACAACTCGATTCGATTATCCATCTATGCCAAACGAATGGTCATCAAAACCATGCAACTAGTAGGTGCCCGAAAAGGATTTATTCGCAGGCCTTTTGTGCGTAGATATGTACTACTGGGGCTGTTAAGTGCTTTGCTGGCCTGTGGGGGAATATGGGGATTGTTGCAAGTCGCTATAGACTATGTGCCCAACTTGTCAGAACTGATGGACATCGAAACCATTCTGATGGCTTTTGGTGGCGTGGTATTGCTTTCCTTTGTCATCACATCCCTAAGCGCTACCTTGGCTACGCAACGCTACCTGAATCTGAAAACGGATTTTTTATACTGATTTATGAAACCCAAAAAACAATTTATATTCAATGCCAACAACTACAAATTGATGTGGGTCGGGCTCGCCTGTATCGCTCTGGGTTTTGTTCTTATGGCAGGAGGAGGCAGCGATGACCCCAATGTCTTTAATCCCGAAATTTTTAGTTCTCGACGCATCCGCTTGGCACCCGCATTGGTGCTTATTGGTTTTGTGATTGAAGTGATAGCCATACTCAGCTCCAAAGGACATTCAAAATGATTGAGCCCACTACCTCCCTCTCTGTTCTGGAAGCTCTTTTGTTGGGAATTGTGCAAGGACTTACCGAGTTTTTACCTGTTTCTTCTAGCGGACATTTGGAGTTGGCCCAAGCCATGATGGGCAATGCCAATTTGAGTCAGCAAAACCTGATTTTCACTATCGTAGTTCACGCTGCGACAGCCCTTGCTACCCTAGTGGTTTTTAGAAAAGATGTTTTTGAAATCATAGGCGGACTCATCAAATTCCAAAACAACGAAGCCACCCGTTTTTCGCTGCTTATTGTCATTTCTATGATACCGGCTGTAGGTGTAGGACTTTTTTTTGAAGAAACCATTGCTCAATTCTTTTTTGGCAATACGCTATTGGTAGGTGCTATGCTGTGGGTCACTGCCGCACTGCTTTTTGTGGCAGACCGTCCTTTCTCAAATCATCAACCCATTACTCCCAAAACTGCTGCCTTAGTTGGGATTGCCCAAGCCTTTGCCATTTTGCCCGGCATATCGCGTAGTGGTGCTACCATTGCTTGTAGTTTGCTACTCAAAGTCGACAGACCCAAGGCCGCGCGCTTTTCCTTTCTGATGGTGGTACCGCTTATTCTAGGGAGTATGGCAAAAACCCTATGGAGTGGTGACTTGAGTCAGAGTCATGACCAGATGGAATTACTGCCGTTTGTTGTCGGTTTTGTAGCAGCTTTTGTGAGCGGCTACTTGGCTTGCACATGGATGATAGCACTGGTAAAGCGAAGCAAGCTCAAATACTTTGCTTATTACTGTGCTACCGTAGGCACACTGGCTTTGATCGCGCAATGGGTATGATAGCCAACAAAGAAGCCATACAAGAGGGTCAACTTATTCTTGTGGACAAACCCCTTAAATGGACCTCTTTTCAGGTGGTCAATAAAATCCGTTGGATGATTCGAAAAAAATTCAATCTCAAAAAAATCAAAGTTGGCCATGCCGGAACCCTCGACCCCTTGGCCACCGGATTGTTGTTGATTTGTACGGGCAAAATGACCAAACAAATCGAAGGTCTGATGGGCAAAGAAAAAACCTACACAGGTACTTTGGTACTAGGTGCCAGCACCCCTTCTTATGATTTGGAAACGGAAATTGACAAGCATTATGGCTATGACCACATCTCGACTGAATTGTTGGATGTGGTCAAAGAAAAGTTTATGGGAACCATACTGCAAAAACCACCCTTGTTTTCTGCCATCAAAAAAGACGGAAAACGACTCTATGAACACGCGCGCGCCGGAGAACAGATTGAAGTTCCGTCACGAGAAGTTCAAATTCACGATTTCCAACTAACACGTGTCTCTCTACCCGAAGTGGATTTCAAAATTTGCTGTAGCAAAGGCACTTACATTCGGAGCATAGCCCACGACTTTGGACAAGCCTTGGGTTCAGGTGCCTACCTTAAAACACTATGCCGTACTTCCATTGGGAACTACCGTCTTGAAGACGCCTACTCTTTGGAAGTTTTAGAAGCTATAATGAAATCTTGACACTTTTAAAGATGAGTAACGTTCAGCGTTGTGATTGGTGTGTCGGACATAAAGACTACGAAAACTACCACGATCAAGAGTGGGGTGTTCCTGTTCATGATGACCAAAAATTGTTTGAGTTTTTGACTTTGGAAACCTTCCAAGCGGGTTTGAGTTGGCTTACCATTTTGCGAAAACGTGAAAACTTTAGAAAGGCTTTTGATGGGTTTGATGTGGAACGTGTAGCCCGATACAAGGCAGACAAGGTCGATGAACTTTTGACCAATAAAGGCATTGTTCGCAACCATTTAAAAATCCAAGCTGCCATCACCAACGCGCAAGCCTTTATTGAAATCCAAAAAAAATATGGTTCTTTTGACACATACATCTGGGAGTTTGTCAACCGAAAACCCATTCAGAACCGCTATACTACCCTTGAAGAAATCCCTGCAAAAACCGCTCTTTCCGACACTATCAGTGCCTCACTCAAACAACACGGATTTAAATTTGTTGGCAGTACCATCGTCTATGCGCACATGCAAGCTACGGGCATGGTCAACGACCATATGGTAAGTTGTTTTAGATACAACCAAATTAAAGCCCTAGGGCAAATGACGTAAAAACTCCGCTCTGGAAATGGGGACTGCACCCATACTCGCCAAATGCTGGGTAGGTACCTGACAATCAATGAGGGTGTAATGGTTTTTTTTGAGCTCTCGTGTGAGATAAATAAGCGCTGTTTTGCTCGCATTATTGGCTTTGGAAAACATGCTTTCACCGCAAAAAACAGTTCCCAAGTCAATCCCATACAACCCACCTACCAACTGACCTTCTTCCCATACCTCTACAGAATGTGCATGGCCTTGCTGGTGTAGCACATTGTACACATCCATAAGTCCTTGGGTGATCCACGTGCCGTTTTGTCCAAAACGTTTGACTTTGGCACAGGCTTCTACAACTTCTGCGAAAGCTTTGTTAAAGGTTACCTCAAAAGTTTTCTTTCGAAGTACCGCACGCATGCTTTTAGAAATTTTAAGTTGATCCGGGAAAAGAACCATACGTGGGTCGGGGCTCCACCACATCAAAAAATCGTCTGACTCGAACCAAGGGAAAATTCCTTTTTTGTAGGCCAGCATCACCCGCTCGGGGCGTAAGTCACCCCCAACAGCAACAATGCCTTCTGGGGAGGCTTGCTCAGGCGCAGGAAACAACAATGCTTCTGTCAGGCGATACATTAGAAAGGAGTGCCGTGTTTAGAACGGTAAATCATCGGGGGCGTCCATATTGACGTCATCCACAGGGTCAAACGGAGGCGGTGGTGGTTCAGGAGTTCCTGCCTGCTCCAAAGCATCTATACGCCACCCTTGTATGGAGTTAAAAAACTTGATCTCTCCCTGCGGACTTTGCCATTCTCTGCCCCGCAAATTGATACCGACTTTTACGCGTTGCTCTTCTTTGAAAGCGTTTAACAAATCGCATTTGTCTTGCACAAACTCTAAAAGAAGGTGTTGGGGATATTGTTCTTCTGTAGTAAGAACCAACTCGCGTTTTCTAAAGCCGTTGCTTCCGTATTCTTTGGTTTCGTAGATGTGCTTAATTCTTCCTTGAATTTCCATGGTTTATTGTCTTTTTAGCGCCTGAACAAATCTAATAAATTAGAGGGGATTTTGTTCTGAAAAAATAAATTATATTCGTTGTAAGAAATGAAATTCCCAGCCTTTTCTTGGAGAGACAACAGCCGATGGCTATTGATATGCGCACTGGTTTTGGTGGTGTTTTTTATTTTGTGGAACCTATACTTACTTGTTCAACAAACAGAAAGTGATGAGCGCCAACGCATGGAGCTATGGGCACTTGCCCAACAGCAGTTTACCCAAAACATAGACCTCAACGAAGATATTGATCCCTTGATCTTTAATGTATTGACGAGCGAAAACAACATCCCAATGATAGTGGTGGATGCTGATGATCGCATTGTCTCCTTTAACAACATAGACCCACAAAGAGCCGTGGCACGCGATTCTGCCTTTCTTAAAAAAACCTTGGCGCGTATCAAAAGAGAAAATCCACCTATCGAGATTGTATATGAAAACACAGTCAACCAGCGGATGTATTATGGCAACTCTTCTCTCTTAAACAAACTGCGTCTCTATCCGCTAGCTCTATTATTGGTGGTATTGAGTATGGGCACGATGTTGTTTGTTTATCTGAAAGCAACCCAATCCGCACTTCAAAACAAATTATGGACTGGTATGGCCAAAGAAACTGCGCACCAAATCGGAACCCCTTTGTCGTCACTGTTGGGTTGGGTGTCCCTGCTTCAATCCAAAGGGGTAGATGAGGCCAAACACATGGAAAAAGACCTGAAACGTTTGGAAACCATCACCCACAGGTTTTCTAAAATTGGTTCGCTTCCGACCCTCACAAAAACAGATGTGGTTGCGGCTACCGAAGAGGTGTTTGAATACCTCAAACTGCGAACCCCCAAAGGGATTGACATGGTGTTTTCTTCAGAGGTCAAAAAGAAAGAGATACGCCTCAACAAAGAACTGTATTGTTGGGTAATTGAAAACCTAATCAAAAACAGTATAGACGCGCTAAAGGACAAGGGCGCAATTCAATTACAAATCTCAGACAAAGCCAAGCAAATAGAAATATTGGTTCAAGACAACGGCGTAGGAATCCCCAAAAAAATGCACAAAAAAATCTTTATGCCGGGGGTAACCACCAAGAAAAGAGGCTGGGGATTGGGGCTTTCTCTGTCAAGAAGAATCGTCGAGGAATATCACAATGGGAAGATAGGGCTTCACAAAACTGGAAAAAAACAGGGAACCTGCTTCAAAATCGAACTTCCAGCCTAGAGCTGTGCTTTGATTTTAGCAACCAAACTTTTAAAATCTTCATCAGACATTTTTACTTTGGTTTGAAAAGTCATTTCGTGCATTTCGTTGAGTGGGATGAGGTGCACATGTGCATGGGGCACTTCTAAACCTACCACGGCCATACCGACTCGTTTGCACGGAAGGGCTTTTTCCAAAGCTATGGCAATGCGCTTGGAAAACTGCATGAGCTTGATGTAGGGGTCATCTTCTAGGTCAAAAAGTTTGTCCACCTCTTTTTTGGGAACACACAACACGTGACCTCGTGCATTGGGGTTGATGTCTAAAAAAGCATAGCAATCTGCATCTTCGTCTATGGTATAGGCAGGCAATTCCCCTTGTATGATGCGTGTGAAAATAGAAGGCATGCCTAACTGTTGATGGAGAGTATTTCGAATTTCAGCACACCGTTGGGGACACTTACCTCTGCAATATCACCTACCTCTTTTCCCAAAAGACCTTTCCCAATGGGAGAACTGACAGAAATTTTCCCGGTTTTTAGGTCGGCCTCGCTCTCTGCTACCAATGTATAGGTCATTTCCATATTGTTGGTGGTGTTTTTGATTTTTACCTTGGACAATACGTGTACTTTTGATTGATCTAACTGAGATTCGTCAAGAAGGCGCGCAGAAGCTAAGGTTTCTTCGAGTTTTGATATCTTGAGCTCCAACAGCCCTTGGGCTTCTTTGGCAGCATCATATTCTGCATTTTCACTCAAATCTCCTTTGTCCCTAGCCTCAGCAATGGCTTGGGAGGCTTTGGGTCGCTCAATATCTTTGAGTTGATTGAGTTCATCACGCAATTTTTTTAGGCCTTCAGCGGTATAGTAAGATACAGTACTCATGATAGTTGATTTAGAAACAAAAAAATCCCTCAATTAGCGGGATGCATAACAAATATACAAAATTCCTGTTTTTCAACGTTTTAGTTTTATATTGCTCCTCATGAAACGGAAGCTGATTGTTGTGTTTTGCCTTTGGCTAATAGGCTGTGAAGACAATGCCATAGAGCGCAATCCTTACTTGCCAAATTACAGCTTTGAGTTTGAGTTCAATCTCAACCTACCCCAGTATGACAACCTTCGGTTTACAGGGGGCACACACACCATCTCTGGATTGGGTGTGAAAGGGGTTCATTTGTTCAACCTCAACGGGAGTCAGATTATTGCGTGGGAAGCAGGTTGTCCCAACCATGCCCCCAGCCAATGTTCGACTACCATTGTTGAGGGCATAGAGGCACAGTGTCCTTGCGATGATTATTTGTATAGTTTGGCCACAGGCCAACCCCTTACAGAAGGAGCGTCTTATGGCTTGGTAAATTATCGCGTGCAACGCAACGGAAACCAAGTGCTGATTTACAACTAAAATCGAATGTTCACTCCGGCCAAGAAGTGGAAACCTGCTTGTGGATAATAACCAACACCTTCTATGGTTTGAACCATACCCGGATTGCTCCAACTATCGTCATAGGTATAGAAATACCCGTTAGACACATAGGAGGCATCCAGCACATTGTTGAGCAGCAATTGTAGTGTTAAAGATTTACACCACGATGGATCGAGTTGGTACTGGATGCTGATATCGTGCGTCGTATAGGAAGGCAACTTGGACAAATCCGCATCTATATTGCCCATATACTGCTCGCCCACATATTTGCTAAACAGCGATACCGTCCATGCGTAATTAGGTAAATACGTCAATTGGCTTGCACCGACTACATTGGGCGAGTAAGACAAATTGGTGTTGCCCAACTCCTGCAATTGGCCATCGCGTTCAAAAACAAAATCGCGATTTATATTCTCACTCAAAGTGAGGTTGGCATTCCAACTCCATTGGGAACTCAACTGCCAATCGACATCCAACTCCAGACCCAAACGGTAGCTGCTACCGCTATTTTCTCGGATAGGTGCGCCTACTTCATCGACAGCTCCTGTGAGTACCAATTGGTCTTTGTAGTCCATATAATACACATTGGCGCCAAATTTCAGGAACTCCGACTTGTGACGCCAGCCCAACTCATAGTCGGTCAAGGATTCTGGCACGGGATTGCCGTTTTCAAAATCAGTTCTGTTGGGTTCTCTGTGAGCACGAGCCACAGACAAATAGGCTTGATCTTCGTTATTTAGGTTATAAGTAAGTCCAAACTTAGGGTTGAAAAACCCGTAATTCCTGTCTATGCTGATGGGTTCGGGGCCTGCTTGAACACCATTTGCCACATAGTCCACCCAACGGTATTGTAGGTCTGTAAATACGACCAAATTGTCTCCAACCGCATGGGTGAGCTTGCCAAAAATATTGGTGTCTTTTTTGATTCCTTGGTTTTCATAAAATCGATGTCCTGGCATGGCGCCCCCAGTATTATCAGCCCAAACTAGCACTCCAAAATGATCGCCTACATACTTGCTGTGATAGGCACCCAAATCAAGTGTGTTGCTGCCTTTTTGGTAGCGCGCATTGAGATTGGCCACATAAAAATCGTTGTCCAACCATTTTTGAGTAATATTCTCCGTGGCTTCAGCGCCCATATTTGGCAAATCTAGATAAGTCGGGTCAGTGGTTCCTGAAAAACCTACGTTTTGGTCAAACCACAGATCATTGAGTTCTTGGTAATAGCCTTTCCCATAGGTGTAGTTTAGCCCTAATCCCATAGACCAGTACATATTGAGCTGTTGGTTCCAATGAAGCTGAAAGTGGTCTTGGTCATAATTATCTACTTGGTCCTCGTAAAACCCTAAGAGATTTCCTTCCGCATCATAGTTTTCACCTGCCGGATTGTGGGTCCTGTTTTCTTTGAGGGTGATCGGGTCTATTCCAAACCAAGATTGGTATGTGCGCTCATGCCCGCCAAAAGCCAAGGCTTTGAGTTGGGTTTTTCCTTCTTGGTAAACCGTCTGTAAGAAATACGATTTTAAATCAGAGCTGGCCCGGTCAATATAGCCATCTGAATCAATTTTGGACAACCTACCAGAGAGTTCAAAGCGATTATCTAATAAGCCAGTGGAAAATTTTAAAGTGTGTTTTTGGGTAGCAAAACTTCCAAAACTGTGAGCCAATTGCGCATAAGCCTCATTCGAGACAGCGTCTGTTGTGATGTTAAGGCTTGCCCCAAAAGCACCCGATCCGTTGGTCGAGGTGCCTACTCCACGCTGCAACTGTAGGCTTTCCACAGAGGAACTAAAGTCAGGCAAATCGACCCAAAAAGTACCTTGAGATTCGGAATCATTGTATGGAATCCCGTTGATGGTCACGTTGACTCGAGTGGCATCGGAACCACGCACCCGAATGCCGGTATAGCCCACTCCGGCACCCGCATCACTAGTCGTGACCACTCCAGGCAAAAAATTGAGCAAAATGGGGAGGTCGGCACCAAGGTTTCGAGAGGCCAATTCTTCTTTGGTTACATCCGAAAAAGCCATGGGCGTTTGGTCTGTGGCGCTCAAAGCAGCAACCGTAACCCCTTTGAGTTGAATTTCGGTCTGCAAACTGTCTTTTGCTTGTTGGGCTAATAGCATTCCTGTTCCTAAAAAAAAGGATAGTAAAAAAGATTTCATTCGTACTTGTTTTACGAATAAAAGGGGTTATTATTCTAATGATTAATAACTTAAATTTCCCTTGGCAGCATTACCTGCCCAGGTTCGTTGGGTATGATCTCAGCCCTTTTGGTTGGGCACCCCTTTGAGATGATGCAAATATACAAACGAGGCTTTAAACCTGATGGGCCGGACGCAATAAATCGTTGACATTTTTCACCGGATTGAAAGTACGGACTGGCACCTCCACAAACAGCGTATTCCAACCGGCCATGGCGCCATTCCAAAGACCCGGATGTTCAAGGGCTTTGACAGGCTTCCCACCGATAGATTTTTCACTTACAAAATAGGCGTCCCCATCCACAAATTGGGTTAGGTCAAACTTTTCTCCCTTATAATTATATACCCCACACACAATATCGACAGGGTTGAAGTGGGTGCCTTTTTGAAGTGCTTCCATATGTTGGGGATTGTCGGCATCCATTTGGGCCTGTTCTACAATCTGCAAACTTTGCTGTCCGGTACGATTCACCCAAAAAGGACCTCCGCCAGGTTCGTTTTCGTTGGGTACCATACCGCACACCCGAATGGGGCGATTGAGCTTTTCGATTACAAATGCTCTTTCTTCAGAACCAGAAAGCGCGGGAACCTTAATATGGAAGTTGTATTCTAAAAAAGCTTTGGCTTTATCTACAAGCGCACCTGAGTCCAATGCTTTAAGTAAATTGAAAATCTTTTCCTGCATATCAAGCATACATCCTGCCAGTACTTTTTTGTAGTAACCAAATTCCTGATGTCTGCTTTCAACAGGTACATTGTCAATATTACTGACAAAAATGACTTCGCCTTGAATTTGGTTTAGATTTTCGATAAGTGCACCATGACCCCCTGCTCTGAATACCAAGTTCCCATTTTTGTTTAAAACGGGTTGGTTGTCAAGGTCTACTGTTATGGTGTCTGTATTTGGATGTTGTACCGAATAATCGATATGCATACTCACTCCGTGGTCATGACTTAATGACTTTTGGAGTTGAGCGCCCAAAAACTTAAAATCATCGAGGTGTTCTTCGGCTATGGTAAAATGATGGTAGGTGGTGTTGTCTGTAACCGCAAAGGCAAGTGCTGCTCTGAACTGTTCTTCAAAAGCAGTACGTGTGCTGTCAGTATAACGATGAAAAGGAACCAAGGCTTTTGGCTTGTTGCCATACTTCTCCAATACCAAACGAATCAAGTGGTAATAGAACGCGCTTGTATCCATCTGATTATTAAATGTAGATTTTAACTCGGTCTCTAGCTCCTTGTAAAAGGGCAATTTTTCTACGCCCCCAAGAAAAACACCCAGTTTGTAAGTTTTTTTTCGGTTCAAATAGGCCCTGATGGTTTCTTGGGTTGGATTGTATTTGCCTAAAAAATAATACAAGAATTTAAACATGCGCGTGGCCATGCCTGAGGCCGGTACAAAACGAGTAATGCGCAATGATGCTTTCTGCTTGTCGTAGGTCTGAGTAAAACGTGCGCACTGCTCTTTGTCGAAACGCAATATGCCATCCCCCACAGTAGCCGGACGCACTATTTCGGTCGGTTGCGGTCCGTGTACCAATTTTTGCCATTGAAGTGCCAATGCTTGCTCGGAAATTCCAAGTGTTTGAAGTTGATCTTTATGTGGTGTGGTATCAAACATGGGCAAAGCGATTTTCTATGGCGTCTATTGCCATTTTAAAACGTGTATCACCATCGCCACTGATGATTACATAAGGTTTGTTGTGGTCGATTAAACTTTGTTGAAAGCGTTCAAACATATGGCTTCGGTCGTTAGGTCTGTCTCTCAAATCATCCGCTATCCACGGAAGGTCTGTGCTCATTAACAAATACAAATCGTAGGTGTTTTTTTGCACATACTCACGTATGATAGGTGGGCATTGGCCTTCAAAATAGATTTCAGAATAGGTCTGAGTAACCAACAAATCGGTGTCACAAAACAAAATGTTGTTGGCTTGGGCGGCTTTTTGGTTCTCACTATGCATTTGGCCGTACGCAATGGGTACCAAATCTTCAATCGTACAGACCGCTTGGTGTTCGTCCCATTTTTTTTGCAAATAGGTACGAGCATATTCCGGCACCCACAGTGTATTGTAGTGCTTTGCCAGTTTTTGAGCCAAAGTGGATTTGCCCGTAGATTCGGGGCCATAAAGAACCACCTTTAGGCATCGAGTATCGGCTTGTGCAAGGCTTTTTTCCATGCGATGTATCCAAATACAGCCACAAAGGTAAAGATTAGGTATTGAAAGGAGGTAAAGGTCAGGCCTTTTGTGAGGTATAAGGGTACAGAAATCACATCACCGACAATCCAAAAAATCCAGTTTTCTATTTTTCTTCTTGCCATAAGCCACATTCCTGCAAAGAAAATGGCGGTGGTAAGGGTATCAATTAAAGCCGTAGTGCTTCCCCATTTGTCAAACCAAACATAGACAGCATACACAAAGACCAAACTACCCGCCAACAACACATATAGCCATCTACGCTCTTTATGGGTCATTCGCGCAATGGGGGTGGGTTGTTGGAGTGCGTCGCGACGTGTCCATACATACCAGCCATAGACCGACATGATAAAATAGTAGCCATTGATAAGCATATCACCCAACAGTGTCCATTGAAACAACAGATACACATAGATGGCTGTTGAAATCATACCCGTGGGAAAAACCGCAATGTGGTTTTGTTTGGCACACCACACACTGACAAGTCCCAGGGTTGCTGCGATGATTTCCAAAGCCACATCCCAAACTGCATAATCGGCATATTGGCCAAAAAGAAAATCAAAAATTTGGGACATATTGACTTCTGTCAGTGTTAAACATTTTGATGTGGAGTAATACCCCCGCCTCCGATTCGAAGGTGGTTTTGATTTCTTGGGTTAAAAAAGGCATGAGTGCATCATATTCCCCATAAATCTGTGTGCTTAAGGGGGTTTCGCGTAGGTCAAAACTGCTTGAGCGCAAGCGCATAATAAAATCTTTGATTGTCGGTGCGTAAGCATCGGCAAGTGGAGTAAGGGTGAGTTCTACAGATATTTTCATGTCATTTTTTTTGGGTCAACACACAACTATGGTGGGGCCAATATATGGGATAACAGTCAAAAACTTGATTTCTGCAACGAGCCGACCACTGCCTGTCTGCATCTGCGGAGACAGCTATGTCTTTGCGAAAACTGATACCTGGGACTGAAAGCGCCTTATATACCGCTTCTTTGGCACACCACAGGGTGGTGAGGTCGGCCAGGCTTTCGGTGGGAACTTCATCATTGGGGTTGACAAACTTATTGACCACCCGTTTGATTTTGGGGCGGTGTTCTTCGATGTCAAGCCCAACTTCGCTTGTGCTTAAAGCAACACCCGCATAGTGTTTGGCATGACTGATAGAAATATGCGCGCCGGATTTCAATAGGGGTTTGCCATTTTGGTTGTAATACAAATCTGTGAGCGAAATATCTGCCGCTTTGAGCAAGCAACGCACCGCCAAAAAGGCCTTTCTGTGGTCAGAGGCACGTAAATATTGTAATTTAGAAATACAATCGGAAGTTAAGGAAACATGCTGTTCTAAAGCAGTTTCTGACTCCAATATCTTCCATACCCAAACAGTAGTTTTGGCGTTGATTTTCAATTGTTTGTAAATGGGCATGGGTATTCGTAAATTTGTCGAAAATTGCAGAGAAACAAATATACGACTATGGCAACAAAAACACTTCCCTACAAAGTCAAAGATATCACACTCGCTGACTGGGGCCGTAAAGAAATTCAATTGGCCGAAGCCGAAATGCCCGGCCTCATGGCACTACGTGCCGAATATAAAGACCAACAACCCCTCGCCGGAGCACGCATTGCAGGTTGTTTGCACATGACCATCCAGACGGCTGTTCTTATCGAAACATTGGTTGATTTGGGTGCAGATGTGACTTGGAGCTCATGTAACATCTTCTCCACCCAAGACCACGCTGCCGCTGCCATCGCTGCTGCAGGGATTCCGGTCTATGCTTGGAAAGGGATGAACGAAGAAGAGTTTGACTGGTGTATTGAACAAACCCTGTTTTTTGGGGAAGACCAAAAACCCCTCAACATGATACTCGATGACGGAGGTGATTTGACCAATATGGTATTGGACAGATATCCCGAGTTGGTTCAAGGCATCAAAGGCTTGTCGGAAGAAACCACTACAGGTGTGCACCGACTCTATGACCGCGTGAAAAACGGCACTTTGCCTTTGCCAGCCATCAATGTAAATGATTCGGTTACTAAGTCGAAGTTTGACAACAAGTATGGATGCCAAGAGAGTGCGGTGGATGCCGTGCGTCGTGCGACTGACATTATGATGGCAGGTAAGCGCGTGGTGGTTGCAGGCTATGGTGATGTGGGCAAAGGAACGGCTGCTTCTTTTAGAGGTGCTGGTGCCATTGTCACTGTGACCGAAATCGACCCCATCTGTGCGCTACAAGCTGCGATGGACGGCTATGAAGTCAAGCGATTGGATACGGTAGTGAGCAATGCGGATATCGTAGTCACTGCTACTGGAAACAAAGACATTGTGGCCGAGCGCCATTTCCGTGCGATGAAAGACAAAACCATCGTATGTAATATTGGACACTTTGACAACGAGATCGATATGGCGTGGCTCAACGGCAATTATGGCCATACCAAAGAAGAAATCAAACCTCAGGTAGACCTCTATAATGTAGATGGAAATGACATCATCGTTTTGGCTGAAGGCCGCTTGGTGAATTTGGGTTGTGCTACGGGCCATCCGAGTTTTGTGATGAGCAATTCGTTTACCAATCAAACATTGGCACAGATCGAATTGTGGAACCACAGCGACCGCTATGAAAACAAGGTCTATATGTTGCCCAAACATTTGGACGAAAAAGTAGCGCGCCTCCACCTCGATAAGTTGGGTGTGGAACTCGAAAACCTAGACCAAGAACAAGCCGATTATATAGGCGTACAAGTACAAGGGCCGTATAAGCCGGAGTATTATAGGTACTAGCAATCTACAGCTCACTTTATTCAAAACAAAAAACCCCGCCAAGGCGGGGTTTTGATTTTGATATAAACCGTTGGGTTTTATGCCGTAGGATCTACTGAAACATACGAACGGTTGTTTTTCTTTTTGGTAAAACGTACAACCCCATCCACTTGTGCGTGAAGGGTGTGGTCTTTGCCAAGATATACGTTTTCACCCGGGTGGTGCTGGGTACCGCGTTGGCGTACAATGATGTTGCCAGCTACGGCAGGCTGCCCACCATAAATCTTTACGCCCAAGCGTTTCGATTCTGATTCTCTTCCGTTTTTGGAGCTACCGACTCCTTTTTTGTGTGCCATGGTATGTTATTTTAGGCGGTCAAAGCCGCGATTAATTCTGCTTTTTTCATGCTGGTGTATCCCGAAATACCTGCTTCTTTGGCCAATGCTTTGAGTTCTGCCACGGTTTTCTTGGCAAAATCATCAGTAGCGGGTTTGGCTGAGGCTGCTTTTTCAGCAGCGGGCTTGGCCGTTTCTTTTGGAGCTGCAGCTTTGGTTGCCTTTTTGGCAGCCTTACCTACAGACTCCACAAGGATTTCAGTAAGCGCTTGGCGATGACCGTTTTTGACACGATATCCCTTGCGGCGTTTTTTCTTAAAGACGATTACTTTGTCGTCTTTGAGGTGTTGGACCACTTTGGCTTCTACAGAAGCATTGGCGATAGCGGGGGCGCCTACGGTTACGTTTTTGCCATCATCCATCAGCAACACATTGTCAAAAGAAACTTTTGACCCTGCCTTGGCGTCGAGGCGATGCACGTATACCTTTTGGTCTTTTGCAACTTTAAATTGCTGCCCGGCTATTTCTACGATTGCATACATTGTTATAAATTTTAGCTTAAAGCGGGTGCAAATATACAATTATTGAACCATAACAAACAAGGTTTTTTATAGGGTGTAACAATTGTCTTTATGCTTCGTTACTTATATCGAAACAATTTTGTAACTTTTGCGTTCATTTTTTTTAAATTTTAAACCCATGAAACATTTTATTTTAGGCCTACTGATGCTGGCTGGTCCTATGTTGTTTGCGCAGTCCGTTTCGTATGAAGAATACGAGCTGTCGAACGGCCTTCACGTGATTTTGCATCAAGATAATACCGCCCCGGTGGTCACCACTTCGGTGATGTACCATGTGGGTGCCAAAGACGAACAACCCGACCGAACTGGGTTTGCCCACTTTTTTGAGCATTTGCTATTTGAAGGCACAGAAAACATCGAAAAAGGCGCATGGTTCTCCATCGTAACCGAAAATGGAGGCACCAATAACGCCAACACCACTGATGATCGTACCTATTACTACGAGGTATTTCCTTCCAACAGTTTGGAATTGGGACTTTGGATGGAGTCGGAGCGTATGCTACACCCTGTGATCAACCAAGACGGAGTAGATACCCAAAACGAAGTGGTCAAAGAAGAAAAAAGACTGCGCGTGGACAACCAACCCTATGGAAAGTTTTTGGAAAATGTCAAAAAACATTTGTTTACCAAACACCCTTACCGCTGGACTACCATAGGCGAAATGGAGCATTTGGATGCCGCTACCTTAGATGAGTTTTTGGCTTTTAACAAAAAATTCTATGTGCCAAACAACGCTGTTTTGGTGGTTGCTGGCGACATCGATATTCCTGCTACCAAAAAGATGATTGAAGACTATTTTGGACCCATTCCACGTGGGGCCGATATCGATCGCAACTTGGCAAAAGAAGACCCAATCACTACGGCAATTGCCGCCAAAGCCTATGACCCAAATATTCAAATTCCTGCAGTTGTCACCGCTTACAGGACCCCTTCATTCAAATCCAGAGATTCACGTGTGCTCGATATGATTTCTACCTATTTGAGCGATGGGCCTAGTTCTAAACTCTACAAAAAACTTGTCGATGACAAAAAGATGGCGCTACAAACCGGTGCCTTTAACATCGCACAAGAAGACTACAGCATGTATGTGGTCTTTGGGTTGCCTCAAGGCGACAACAAACTCGGTGACTTGGTCAGCGAGATGGATGAGGAAATTGTCAAAATCCAAAATGAACTTATCTCTGACCGAGATTACCAAAAACTATTGAACAAGTTTGAAAATGGCTTTGTCAATTCCAATGCCTCTGTGGAGGGAATTGCCAATT
Source organism: Flavobacteriaceae bacterium (assembly GCA_049596815.1). GTDB lineage: Bacteria > Bacteroidota > Bacteroidia > Flavobacteriales > Flavobacteriaceae > UBA724. The sequence goes on from JBMYLY010000001.1 coordinate 41,226, forward strand.
CGTTGGCGCGCTATCATATGCTCTATGGTGACACCAGCCTGATCAACAACGAAATCGATATCTACCGATCTATCACACGTGAAGAGATTCGAGACGTGGCCAACAAATACCTCAATCCGAATCAGCGATTGGTACTCGAATATTTACCTGAATCCAAAGAAAACTAGCAAATGAGAACTTTTTATATATCTATAATAGCCTTATTTATCGGGCTATCAGCAACCGCACAAATCGACAGGAGCCAACAACCCAAACCGGGTCCGGCACCTGTTATACAATTAGGGGAGCCTGAAAAATTTACCCTCAAAAACGGTTTGACCGTTATGATTGTCGAAAATCACAAGTTACCACGCGTGTCGGCAAGTTTAAACATCGACAACCCTCCTATTTTTGAAGGCGAAAAAGCCGGCGTATCCCAGCTGACAGGCGCACTTTTGGGCAAAGGGTCCACTAACCAAGACAAAGACAGCTTTAACGAGGAAGTGGATTTTATGGGAGCAAGTATAGGTTTTGGCTCCCAAAGTGCCAATGCTAGTGGTTTGAGTCGCTATTTTGGGCGCGTGTTGGAAATGATGGCCGATGCAGCCCTTCATCCAAATTTTACAGAAGAAGAGTTTGTCAAAGAACGTGACATACTGTTAGACGGGATCAAATCAAGTGAAAAAAGTGTTACCGCCGCTGCCAGACGGGTAGAAAACGTATTAGCATATGGCGTAAATCATCCCTACGGTGAATATGTGTCTAAAGAAAGTGTAGAACGTGTCACCCTAGCTGATGTAAAGCAATTCTACGACACCTACTTCCACCCCAACAATGCCTACTTGGTTATTGTAGGCGATGTCAATTCTAAGGCTGTCAAAAAACAAGTAAAAAAGCTATTTGGAAACTGGAAATCCGACGCTGATGTGGCTGCCAATACGCCCATGGTTGAGAATGCCTCTGGCACGCAAATTGAATTTGTCGAGATGCCCAATGCCGTACAGACCGAGGTAACCGTCCAAAACACTGTAACACTTAAGAAAAAAGACCCTGACTATTTCCCTTTGTTGTTGGCCAACGCCATATTGGGTGGTGGTGGTGAGGCGCGTTTGTTCCTCAACCTACGCGAGGACAAAGGATATACCTATGGTTCTTATTCTCGAATGGGCAACGACAAATACACTGACACGCGTTTTAGAGCAACTGCCAGCGTACGCAATGCTGTGGCTGACAGCTCAGTGGTAGAGATTCTCAAGGAAGTGGATCGGATTCGAACCGAACTGGTCAGTGAGGAAGAACTGAACCGTGCAAAGGCAAAATACGTTGGTAATTTTGTGCGTGCCGTAGAGCAACCCGGAACCATTGCGGGCTATGCTTTGGAGATCGAGACCGAAGACTTACCCAAAGATTTTTACACCAATTTTCTGTCCAGCATCAATGCAGTAACACAGGCGGACATCCAGCGTGTCGCCCAAAAATACTTTTTGGTTGATCAGGCACGTGTGGTGGTCACCGGAAAAGCAACCGAAGTGTTGGAAAACTTGGAAAAAGTGAGTTTTAAAGGGCAAACATTGCCTGTCAATTACTACGACAAGTATGGCAACAGCACAGCGAGGCCCAAAGCCTTTGAACTGCCCGAAGGGGTGAGTGCAAACTCCATTTTACAAAACTACATTGACGCGATTGGAGGACAGTCTCTCATCGAAAGCATCAACAGTCTTTCTGTTTCTTACTCGGGAAATATTATGGGAAATGCTATTGAGATCAAAACCGTTTCTACACGTGCAGATGAAACTCAAGTAATTTCTATGGGTGGCAATGTGATGGCCACGGTTTTTGTGAGTGATGATGAAGCCTACATCGAGCAGATGGGCAACAAAATGGATATGCCCGAAGAAATGGCAGCAGACATGAGAAATGGTTTTGATATTGTTTCTGAAATCACTCTAAAAGATAGTGAAACCATAGAAGTTACAGGCATGGAGGATGTTGATGGAGAAAAGGCCTATGCGGTCACCAATAAAGGGGCTTCGTCTAGCTCAACCTCCTATTACAGTGTAGAAACAGGCTTAAAACTTAAAAAAGTATCTACTTCTGAGATGATGGGGCAAACCCAAACTCAGGAACAAACTTTTGGTAGCTACAAAAACTTTGGAGGCTTACAACTTCCCACAACATCTTCGATGCCTATGGGTCCTCAGGCGATAGATGTAACCATTGAAGCTGTTGAGATCAATGGAACTGCTGTTAGTGCAGAGTAAAATTTAATTGCTTTAAATTCAGAAGAGCGGTTTAGGCCGCTCTTTTTTTATGAGACAAGTATACCCCAGTGAGTATCACAACAGTGGCCAGGATTTGAAGCGATGAGATGCTTTCGCCATCGGCCACGCCCCAAAACAGCGCCACTATAGGCAAGGTATATGTGACCGCTGAGGCAAATACTGCCGAAGAAAACTTAACAAACTGATTGAACAGGTATTTGGCAATTGCACTGCCAAAAATGGCCAAAATAGATACATAGCCAATAGAAATGTGTACTTTGGGGTCTGTAAGCACTTCCGTTTTGAAAAAGCCTGAAGGTAGCAATATCATCAGTGCCATGGGTACCATCATTACAAAGTTTCCGAGCGTGATGGCCATCACATCTACCTGTTTGAGGTGAATTTTGATAAAATGTATGTTGGTCGCATAGCATGAGGATGCACATACAATCAGCAGTGCATAGCCCAAAGGAAATTCGGGATTTAGTTGTATGCCCCCAAAAATCAACCCCACAGAACCTATTAGACCCAAAGCCACGCCCCAATATTGTTTCCTTAATACGGCTACGCCAAAAAAGAGCACCCCCATAAGCAGCGTCAACAAGGGGGTTAAGGCATTTAAAATAGCCGCGATGGCAGAGTCGATATGCTGTTGGGCAAAGGCAAAAAAGAAAGCCGGAAAAAATGTCCCCACATAGGCTGTAATGGCAAGCCACTTCCATTGGTATCGGGACAGATTGTAGAGAGACTTGTAACCAAAAGGCAGCAAACAAAGCGTAGAAATCAACAATCGCAAACTACCGAGTTGTAAAGGAGTCAAACCTTCCAACCCTCTTTTGATTAGGATGTAAGAACTTCCCCATACCAAAGAAAGTATGAACAAATACAACCATTTGTTTTGCGGCAAATGCAAATAATAAAATTTTGACAAAGGTGGTTATTTTCAGTCAACTCAAAGTAATTATTGCTAAATTTGAGCCTAAATATGTCCTTATGAAATCTTCAATTCTCGTACTCGTTCTTTCTTTGTTTACGTTTGCATGCACCCAGCAGTCCAAACCAGAAATTAAAGTGGTCGAAGCAAAGACAGAAGTAAGTATGATCTCGGAAAACTTGGCAGTGGCTTCTTTTTCTATTTCTGGAATGACCTGCAAAATGGGTTGTGCAGCCACCATCGAAAAAAACTTAAACAAACTGGACGGCGTCCAAAAGGCGGAGGTTGATTTCGAAACAGAAATGGCAATGGTTCATTATGACCCCAATATCGTTGGTGAAGAAGGTCTTACAGAAGCTGTAGCAAAGACCGGTTCTGCTTATAAAGTGTCGGGTTTTACTTTGGCCGACAATGAGAAAAAAGCCTGTTGTAAAGAAGGCAAGAAATCATGCGATGCGGATGAGAAAAAAGCCTGTTGCATGAAAGACAAAAAAGCTTGCTGCAAAAAAGGTGAAGATGGAAAGTGCATGAAAAAAGCCTAACGCCAACTCAAGTCCTCAGTTAATTTTCTCATATCTGTTTTTACATATTGAATGGCTGGGTAGAGCGAGTCGTAGTTGGGTTCGCTTTTAAAAAACAATACCCCTGTCATAAAGTGTTTGTCCTGATCTGTAGCTACAAAGTGTAGGTTGGAAGGCGCATCTCCTTGAAGCTCAAAAAAACGTCCATAGACCTTACTGCCTGTGTTTTGATAACTGCTTTCTTTTATACGCACATCTGTTTTGTTGTGTTCCATCAAACGGGTTTGGACATCGGTCCACAAATCTGAATAATTGTGTTGTTCCAAATCAAAGTAGCTCATATAGACCCGTGCGTTCATTTGGGGATAATCGATATTGAAAAAGCAATTCTCTTGCGAATCTATATTGGTTTGAACATTGCGCGGAAATTCAAACGGACAGGACGATAACCAAGTGGTATAGCTTGGTTCCGGATAGGTCAAAGCCAACATGCCTTTTGGCTTGGGCAGCGGGCTTTGGCAGGAAACCAAGAACAGTAAAAAAAGCAGCAATCTCACGTTTTTGTTTTTGTAACCTTAAGCTGTTTGATGCGTTTTCGATCCACCGCCTCTACAACAAATTTATGGTTGTCAAAATTGAATTTAGCCCCCACACGAGGGAAATATCCCAGCTGTTCGAGAACAAATCCAGCCAAAGTTTCTGATTCCCCCTTGGCCTTCTCGAATGCTTCTGTTTGTTCAATATGTAAGATTCTGTAGAAGTCCTTTAAATAAGTTTTACCCTCTAGGACAAAGTTTGACTCGTCTATTTTAGAATACATCAGGTCATCGTCATCAAACTCATCGCTAATTTCTCCTACAATTTCTTCAATAATATCTTCCAAAGAAACTATCCCAGACGTTCCTCCATATTCGTCAACAACCACGGCAAGGTGAATGCGTTTCGCCTGAAACTCCTTGAGCAAGTCGTCCAGTTTTTTGTTCTCAGGTACAAAATAAGGGGGCCTTACGAGTGTGAGCCAGTCGAAATTATCCTTGTGGATATGGGGCAACAAATCCTTGACATATAACACACCGGTCACTTGATCGATATGCTCCTCATAAACTGGGACACGGGAGTACCCCATCTCCACAATTTGAGACAATACCTCAGCAAACGTAGCCTGTTCTTTAAGCGCAAAGACATCAATACGCGGGCGCATCACTTGTTTGGTGTCCAAGGCGCCAAAGCTCACAATTCCCTGAAGAAGTTTTTGTTCTTCTTGAGTGGTTTCAGAATCATCGGTCATTTCAAGGGCCTGAGACAATTGGTCGACAGAGAGGTCAGTGGAAGTTTTGTTGAGTTTCTTTTGAAAGAAAAAAGTGAGTTTGCTTAACGGAACGGAGAGTAAAAACAACAGGTATCTATCAATGATATACAGCGGAAGGGTCATCTTTAAGGAAAATGATTCTGAGTTTCTGTTGGCATATATTTTGGGGATGATTTCACCGAAAGTCAAAATAATAGCAGAAATCAACGCTATCTCAATAAGCGTTTGTAGCCATTTATATGGGATTGACTGAAACAACACAGGATTCATCGAGGCTAACAAAAGGACAATAGAGATATTGATTAGATTGTTGACTATCAAAATGGTCGCAAGCAGTCTTTTGGGGTCATTTCGAAGTCTGGCCATGAGCCGCTTGATACGGTCAGGGTCTTGTTCTGCTGCTTTGAGGGTGGTGTTGGGTAAGGAGAAAAAAGCTACTTCGGCACCTGAAACCAAAGCCGAAGCCAATAACAAAACCAATAGTAAAGAAAAGCGTAAGATGACTTCAAGGTCTATATTACTAATGTCATCTAAAAAACCAAATAAAAATACGCTAAAAAGAAGTAGTTTCAATTAGAATGGTAAATCATCGTTGTCTGAAGTCGGTTGGGCTTGTGAGGAAGACTGCATATCTTGAGGTTTGGCACTCAAAAAAGTAAACTCATCCACATGAATCTCGGTGCTGTATCGGGGGTTGCCATCCTCGCCTTGCCACTTGCGTGTTTTGATACGACCTTCTACAAAGAGTTTGTCTCCTTTTTTAAGGTATTTTTCACAAGTCTCAGCAGCCTTGTTGCGCACCAAGATATTGTGCCATTCGGTTTGACTCACACGCTCACCACTTTGCCTGTTGGTATAGGTTTCGTTGGTGGCTAAAGGAAACCGGCCAATACAACCACCATCTTCGAAATAACGCAATTTAACGTCGTCTCCGAGATGACCGATTAGCATAACTTTGTTTAATGTTCCGCTCATAACTGTGTTTATACCAAAAGTACACTAATCAAAAAACTTGTGCAAGAATCGTTCAATGAGTCTATGAACTGGAAATTTATGAAGCGATTCAATGGGAGTGAGTTTGTTTTTAGGTTGCTGTGTATTTGGAACAATCCAAAAATAAGCGTGAATATGTTGGTGCGTGAGTTTATGAAGCCAAGGTTTGTCATTGTACAAATACAGTTGTGATCTATCTACCCACTCAGGTAAATCGGGTCGTTTTAGAAATTCACTTACTTCAACTGCCATTTCTGTTTCTACTAATGGAAACTCGTACAACTTGTACCAGATGTCTTTTTGGGTGCGTTGCACAAATAGGGTTTGACGGGCATCTACAATAGGAACCAAATAGTTAAAATAACGGTTTTTAACCGTTTTTTTAGGCAATTTGACAGGAAGTCGGGTTGTCATCTGGTGTTGCAAAGCCCAACAGCTTTCCGAAAGAGGACATGAACTACAAACCGGAGACTGGGGTTTGCATTGAAGTGCCCCAAACTCCATCAAAGCTTGGTTATAGGTTCCGGGTGGGGTTCCTAGAATTAGCTTTTGTGCCAAAGTTGTGAAATGCTTTTGGCCCTCATTGGTATTGATTGGCTTCTCAACCCCAAAATACCGACTCAAAACCCGAAACACATTGCCATCTACAACAGCTTTCTCCTGATCAAAGCATATGGAAGAAATCGCAGAAGCGGTGTACGGTCCGATTCCTGGAAGTGCTAACAAGTCTTTGTAGTTATTAGGAAATTCCCCATGGTGTTTTTCGACCACTATTCGTGCTGCCTTAAGAAGATTGCGAGCCCTGCTGTAGTAACCAAGACCCTGCCAATGTTTTAAGACTTCTTCTTCGGAAGCTTTGGCCAAATCGAACACAGACGGAAAGGATTTTACAAAAGCGTGATAATATGCAGTGCCTTGAGCGACACGCGTCTGTTGTAAAATAACTTCCGACAGCCAAATTTTATAGGGATTTAGGGTGTTACGCCAAGGTAGTGGACGTTGGTTTGTGGTATACCACTTCAAAATTTTACTTGTAAAGGATTGCCCTTGATTCATAAAAAGCGCAATATATCCAATTTTATACCTGATTTACAAGAACTTGAATCAATTATAATTTCTATATTTGCTCACCGAAAAAAACAAAAAAACCAAAAAAATAAAAATGACTAAAGCAGATATTGTCACTAAAATTTCGGACCGTTTAGGACTTGACAAACCCGAAACGCAAGCCGTTGTTGAGCAGTTTATGCAAGAAGTAAAAAACGCATTGGAATCTGGAGAAGCCGTTTATCTACGCGGTTTTGGGAGCTTTATTATCAAAACACGTGCAGAAAAAAAAGGGAGAAACATCTCTAAAAACGTCACGATTGACATTCCTGCACACAATATTCCTGCTTTTAAACCTGCAAAAGTATTCGTAGAAGGTGTCAAAAGTAAAGTTGCTGTTTAAAAAGTCATTCATTATAAATTTTTAATCATACAATATGCCAAGTGGTAAAAAAAGAAAAAGACATAAGGTAGCCACGCACAAGCGCAAGAAAAGAAGCCGTGCGAACCGTCATAAGAAAAAGGCTTAGGCTCCTTAAAACGACCAACCCAACACGATCTTTGACATGAAATAACTCCGGCCTTAGTTTCTGCCCAGCGTTATTTCCCCGACGTACATAAATCCTGTGTACTTTATTGTTTAATCCCTCCCTCAACCTATGTTGTTGGGAAAAAAATCATCATTATGAGTAAAGAACTAATCATTCGTTCAAGAGCCTCATCAGTAGATTTTGCCTTGCTTAAGGATGGGAAATTGATCGAATTTCAAAAGGAAGTTGGCTCCAACAAGTTTCACGTTGGCGATATATTTTTGGCTAAAATCAAAAAAACACTTCCTGGTCTAAACGCCGCTTTTGTAGATGTTGGTTATGAAAAAGATGCTTTTTTGCACTACCACGACCTAGGACCAAAAGTGCGTACATTTCTCAAGTTCGTCAAAGGTGTAAGCACAGGTAAAGTAAAAGATTTTTCTCTAAAGAAATTTCCATTAGAAGATGAAATCCATAAAGATGGTGCCATTCACGAAGCCGTACAGTCCAATCAGTCTGTACTGGTTCAGATTATCAAAGAGCCCATCTCCACCAAAGGTCCGAGAATCAGCTCAGAATTATCGCTCGCAGGTAGGTATTTGGTATTGGTGCCGTTTTCTAATCGTATTTCTATTTCTCAAAAGATTCCTTCAAGGGAAGAAAAAAGCCGACTCAAAAAGTTGGTAAATAGCATCAAGCCTAAAGGATTTGGTGTGATTGTACGTACTGTAGCCCAAGACAAAAATGTTGCCGAACTCGACAGAGATATGCAACAGTTATATGATCGTTGGCTAAATATGTGCAAGCAAATTCCTAAAGCTGACTACCCATCTAGGGTACTCAGTGAACTCAATCGGGCTTCTGCCATACTACGTGATGTGTTTGACGATTCATTTACAGGCATACATGTAGACGATGCGCGTTTGCTTTCCGAAGTGAAGGATTATTTAGATCAAATTGCACCTGGCAAAAAATCAATTGCCAAGTTGTTTTCATCCGATACGCCTATTTTTGAGCGTTTTGGTGTTGAACGTCAGATCAAAAGCTCATTTGGCCGTACGGTATCTATGAGTAAGGGTGCATACCTCATCGTAGAACATACTGAGGCCTTGCACGTAATTGATGTCAATAGTGGAAACCGATCCAATAAAGCCAAAAATCAAGAAGACACCGCCTTGGAAGTCAACCTGATTGCTGCTAGCGAAATAGCGCGTCAGCTTAGACTCCGCGACATGGGCGGTATCATCGTCGTTGACTTTATTGATATGATTAAATCTGAAAATCGTCGCAAATTGTTTGATCATTTTAGAAAAGAGATGGAAAACGACCGTGCCAAACACAAGGTATTGCCACCAAGTAAGATTGGACTGGTTCAGATGACGCGCCAACGGGTGCGCCCAGAAATGGATATCAAAACCAAAGAACCCAATCCAAACCAAAATGGTGAGGTCGAAGCGCCTATCGTTCTTCTAGATCGAATTGTGGCTGATTTGGAGAAAATTCTCAACCACCCTAAGCACCGCAACAAAAAAATTAATTTACATGCGCATCCTTTTGTGGCTGCGTACTTGTTGCAAGGCATGAAGTCTGAACGCTTTAAGTGGTATTTGAATTACAAAAAGTGGATTAAAATTATTCCACGAGACGCTTACACTTATTTACACTACCGTTTTTTTGATAGAAACGGCAAGGTATTACACATTTAATAACAAGCGACCCGACTGTAAGTTGGGTCGCTTTTCGAACATGCGAAGAAGATTGTCTGCCGAAGAAGCCACCCACAAAATGGAGCGCTATTGTGCCTATCAAGAACGTTGCCATATGGAGGTAAAAAACAAACTCGTTTCCTTGGGTGTATATAGACATACGGCCGACGAAATCATAGCAAAGCTCATACAAAACGACTTTCTCAACGAAACACGTTTTGCCTTACAGTTTGCACGCGGAAAATTTCGGATCAAAAAGTGGGGGCGTATCCGAATGAGAATAGAGCTGAAAAAACGACAAGTCACTGACTACAACATCCAAAAAGCCCTCAGCCAGTTCGATCCTATAACCTATAAGGAAGCCTTTGGCCAATGGGGGCAACAAAAATGGGAGAGCCTATCACAAAATTCGAACAACATTGAAGAAATAAAGAGAAAATGGGTGCGCTATTTTCAATATAGGGGTTGGGAAAACGAGCTAATCTATGACAAACTCCGTGTCTTAGCTTCTGTGTCTAGTAAAAACAATAGGTAAACTCTAAAAGGGCATGTCCTTTGGGCATGGGCACAAGATTTTGTTCAGAGTACACCTCATTAAAAATATTGTTCCCAATCAATCGGAAAGTGTATTGATCAAACCCATAACTCAAGCTGGCATTGACAAGGGTGTAATGGCTGCCCGTTTCGCGCTCCGCATAGCGAAAAGAAACCGCAGAACGCAATGCTTTAGACCATTGATGTGTCAACCCTAAATTGATATGGTGTTTTAATGAGTTGATGGCATAACGAGAAATGGAAGCACTGACTCCGTCGGTATCATCTTCCAAATACGCATAGCTCAACTGAAGTTTGTGGTTTTGACCATAAGACATCTCCATATCCAACTCGCCACCAACAGACGCAATACGCTCAATATTGGTTGCTTCCCAAAGGCCATCTTCATCAAACTTGACATAGTCGATATAGTCTTGAGCGTCACGATGAAATAGCGTTGCTTGAAGTTGAAAAACTTGTCCTGAAAAGCGAAGTCCCAATTCCGTTGTCAACGCCTTTTCAGGATCTAAATCTGCATTCCCCAAAGTGGTTGGGTCACTGTAATAAAGATCCGTGTAGGTGGGTATGCGGAAAGTATACCCGCTATTGGCATACAGTCGCAGACCAGAACTTAGCTGCCAACCCAAATCAATTCCTGGGTAGAAAAAAGTGTCTTGATCTGTATAATGGCTCAAGGCAAATCCAGGCGTAATATCCAAGTTGCCTGAAACAAATCTGTGTTCTAAATAGCCATGAAGGATGGTGCGCTTGTGCTCACCAAGATTGTTGCTTTGAATGGACACAGAAGCTGCCTCCACACCAAAACCGGTAGTTCCCCATTTATTGGAATTGGTGACGTTAATTTCAGTACCTAATTTGTTGGTAATATGTAGGTTTCTGTAAATACTAGGATCGTTTTTGAACAATATAAATTCATCTTGACCGCGTTTCCAATAGAGCCTGGGCTTGACAACCCAACTATCCGTTGCCAAACGTGTTGAAAACCCTAAAAGACTGCTTTGGGTTGCTTCATACTGCTCAGTAAAAGTTGGAGAAGCATAAAACCCATTGGCGCCAAAATGGCGATTGGCAAAAGTGGCAATCATATTGACGGGAAGGTTGGCTTTATTCCACGTAGCGTGCCACACATAGTTTTGGTTGTAAAAATCCGTATTGTAACGGTATCCATCAGATTCAACGGTTTCAGTATAGAGTGCGTGATGAGATTTTTCTCCGTCTGTAGTCAGCTGAACGGCGGCCTTTCGATAGTCAAAAGCACCTCTGGAAAGTGTGGTTTCTAAGTTTTTATCGGCCTTCTTTTTGGTGATGATATTAATTGCGCCCGTGAATGCATTTTGCCCAAAAATACGGGCGGCAGCTCCCTTAACAATTTCGATTCGTTCTACCATATCCAAAGGAATTATGGCATTGAGCGTATGGTGACCGGTCTGTGGGTCATCTACCTTGATTCCGTCAATGAGCAATAGCACTTGGTCAAAACCACCTCCTCGAATATAAATATCGGATTGGGTGTCTTGCATCCCACGACTCCGCAAATCGATTCCTGCCTGAAACCTAAGTACATCTACTAAGGTGGTAGCAGCGCTCTCAACAATGTCCTGGGCCGTAATGACCGTAAGGCTTCGAGAGTTTTCTTTAAAAGGAAGTTCAATTCGTGGGGAGGCCACGACCACTTCATCGAGTTGTGTTTGTTGAGCAACAAGCACAAACGGCATCATACATGCCAAAAAAAGGGTTCTAAACATATTGCAAAGGATTTGGGGTTAAAACATTAATCGGCCAACAAAATGACCTTGTTGTTTTGCATCTCAACGGTACCACCGTTGGGCAATTCCAGCAATGTAGCATCGTTGGCTTTGGTAAACCGTTCGGCAGATGCTTCAGGGAGTTGAATGTTCCCATAAATTTTAACCGTACCGGGAGTGAGTGTAGAAACAATGGCTGCGTGGTGGTCCAACATCTGAAAAGAACCATTGGTACCGGGAACTGCCACAGAAGTCACTTCTCCACTAAACAAGGTCGCCTCGGGGCTTACAACTTCTAAATGCATCGTGCTTGGGTTTATGCGTTGGCTTCAGCTAACATTTTCTCACCGGCTTCGATGGCTTCCTCAATCGTACCTTTAAGGTTAAAGGCAGCCTCAGGCAGGTGATCCAACTCACCATCCATAATCATATTGAATCCTTTGATGGTGTCTTTAATGTCGACAAGAACACCAGGGATTCCTGTAAACTGCTCTGCTACGTGGAAAGGCTGCGACAAGAAACGCTGTACACGACGTGCACGGGCTACTGCCTGTTTGTCATCTTCAGAAAGTTCCTCCATACCCAAGATAGCAATAATATCTTGGAGTTCTTTATAGCGTTGTAGCAATTCCTTTACACGTTGGGCACAATTGTAGTGTTCATCCCCCAAAATCTCAGGGGTTAAAATACGAGAGGTAGAATCTAGCGGGTCTACTGCCGGATAGATACCGAGCTCTGCAATTTTACGAGACAATACCGTAGTGGCGTCCAAGTGGGCAAAAGTAGTTGCAGGTGCGGGGTCGGTAAGGTCATCCGCAGGTACATATACCGCCTGTACAGAGGTAATAGAACCTTTTTTGGTAGAAGTAATACGTTCTTGCATGGCACCCATTTCAGTAGCCAATGTAGGCTGATACCCTACCGCAGATGGCATACGACCCAAAAGGGCCGATACCTCAGAACCTGCTTGAGTAAATCGGAAGATGTTGTCAACAAAGAATAGCACGTCTTTTCCTTGTCCATCACCGGCTCCGTCACGGAAATATTCTGCTACCGTCAAGCCTGAAAGTGCTACGCGGGCACGTGCCCCTGGAGGCTCATTCATCTGGCCAAACACAAAAGTAGCTTTGGATTCTTTAAGCGCATCCTTGTCGATTTTGCTCAAATCCCATCCACCATTTTCCATGGATTCCATAAATTCATCTCCATATTTGATAATCCCCGACTCGAGCATTTCTCTGAGAAGATCATTTCCTTCACGTGTACGCTCACCTACGCCGGCAAATACAGAAAGTCCTCCGTGGCCTTTGGCAATGTTGTTGATAAGTTCCTGAATCAAAACGGTCTTACCTACACCTGCTCCACCAAAGAGCCCAATCTTACCCCCTTTAGCATAAGGCTCAATGAGGTCAATAACTTTGATTCCTGTGAATAATACTTCAGTAGATGTTGAAAGCTGGTCAAAGTCCGGCGCCTTGCGGTGGATGGGCAATCCATCCTCACCCGACTTCGGTAGGTCTCCGATACCATCAATGGCATCACCGATTACGTTGAACAATCGACCATTAACAGCTTCTCCAATAGGCATTTGGATGGGGTTTCCTGTGGCTACGGCTTCAGCACCGCGTTGCAAGCCATCCGTAGAGTCCATAGAAATGGTACGGACTTGGTCTTCTCCAATGTGGGATTGAACTTCTAACACCAATTGAGAACCGTCGGCTTGACTGATTTCCAACGCGTCATAAATATTGGGAAGGGGTGCAACGGAAGTGTCAAAAGCGACGTCTACAACCGGACCGATAACTTGTGCTACTTTTCCTGAAACTTTAGCCATAATAAAATGCTTCTTTTTTTACCAATTTTGGTTTCTAAATTCGAGTGCAAATATAACGCAAAAAGTGGGATAGGAAAGTCGGAATTATCAACAAAAAAAGGCGCCAAAAGGCGCCTTTTAAAATCAGTCGTTTAATAATGGTTTATGGGTTGAAAGTCAATGATGTATAGTACATCTGACCAATCAAACCACTCCCGACCAAACTCACATAGTCTTTACCACCAATATTAGTCGCTCCAACTTTAAGCACAGAGTTGAATTTTGCTAAGTCGAAAGATACTTGGGCATCTATAACCGTATTGGCCTCAATACGCTCATCAATAAAACTCGCTCTATACTCATATGCACTATTTGAACGTGCAGCAATATTGAACGAAATATTGTCATCTATACCTCTGCCACTAAGTGACAACTTAAAGCGATGCTTAGGCGTATTGAACTCAGCCTCGTATGTGGAGTTGGGTCCTTGCGTATAATCATAATCGTTGTAATCATAAGAGAAATTCAATGCCAACTTGCGTGACAAAGCTTGGTTGACTGCAACACTCAATCCGTATGAACTCACCTCCTGATCTATGTTGCCATCGATAGAAAATGGAAACAAATCTCCACTTGCAATCGCAGTAGCTGCATCTTGTCCACCATAAAGAAGCGGCACCAACACATCTTGCGTAGCAATCAGATTGTCATAAATGCTGTAGTAGGCGGCTACATCTATAGAAAGTGCGGGTGTGTTATAACGATAACCTAAATCAATAGATTGAATGTACTCTGATTCCACATTGTCAACAGCCACTGGAGTAACTTGTCCTGTGGTAAGCAACGCAGGGCTTATAGCGTTTGAAAACACATGATCCCCTGTAGCTACAAATACAGCTCCGTCCGTAGCTCTTTGGAAAGGAACACGGAAGCGTTCTACGCTGTCAGGAGAAGATCCCATCAATACGGTTCGTGAACCGCGAAGACCTATATATTGGTCTTGGTTGGTGGGGTTTCTAAATCCTGTTTGATATGACAAACGGATGTTTTGATTGTCAGACAAGCTGTACAACAAGCCCAAACGAGGGGTAATGTTGGCATCAAAAAACTCACTCTTGTCATAACGCAAAGAACCTGTTAGGGTAATGCGATCAAAAGACTTTTTTGCCTGACCATAGAAGCCATATTGTGAATACTCGATCGGACCATCATAGTCAGTGAGTACCGTGCCTTGCGTATCCAAACGTGTATCGCGATAAGAACCACCGATAATCACATCTGCAAATGAAATGCGGTCATCGAAGTTGTAATTGAACTCGTATGAATAGGTTTTGGTATTATCAATCAGCTTGGCTGTGGTAGACGAGATTTGATCAAAAGCTGCGTTGTATTCCGAAGTTCCAGGCTGCAACATGTTTTGATTGGCATTCATACGGCCCGCAGCATGGTGGGGAGTCAGGCTACTTACATAATCAAATACATTTAGCTCACCATCGCCATTAGAATCTACCGCTGCCAATGGCACAAGGCCTTGGGCAACACCTCCCATGTGTTGGGCCATGGTATTTAGGGCCGCAAGTGGGTCTGCAGGGTTTACTTCACTAAGGGTGCTCAGGAAGAACCCTTTGAAATATTCGTTGTACCATGCTGGAGCACCTCCAGATTGTCCCAAAAACATCAACAATCCAACCGCATTGGTGTCATAACTGTCTCCAGAATCTTCCTCAGTAGAATACGCACGTACATTCAAATTGCCCCAATTAACTTCTACTTTATTTTGTGTCATGGAAAAGTTATCAATGGTGTAGCGGCTCAATCCCTGGAGTATGGTCTTACCCCCTCCCTTACGAGAGTTTAAGATGATTTCAAGGTTGTCTTGGGGAAGGTAACGCGCCTCTAAATTGTATTTGAAGTTGGAAGATTTTCCGTCTGTCAAGTCGGCCTCGTCATATCCTGTAAAGTTAATTTGTTGCCTATTTGATCCAAAGAAATTAGGATACAAGCCGAAAACACCTTGTAATTGTGCCAAAGTAACAGGGTCTGCCTGCGCCAAAGTGACACCCGGTGCCACAGGGTAAGCCGGAAGAACGTCATTGGCAAAAGTATCAGTCATATCAAACGACAGTCCCAATTCGTCACCATACACATTGATACCGTTGTATAGCGGGTCTAAATTAGAAACACCATCTAGTGGTTTTCCATCTGCATCTTGAGAGCGGGTATCAGCCGCCGCCCAATCTGTACCTCTGATAGCACTAAAAGTGGCTTTGACAGCAAACTTGTCGCTAAACGCATGTGCCATGCGTACACCCCAATCGGAGAAATCATTGTCTCCAGCAACCTCTTGCTGGGTGTAGCCAGATTTGTAATAAGCACTAACACCTTGGTGGTCAAAGGGTGATTTGCTGTTCAAGAACATGATTCCTTTGTAGGCATCTGCCCCATAAAGTGCAGAGGCAGCACCGGGAAGCAATTCAACACTTTGCACATCTAGCTCATTAAGACCGATCATATTACCCATGGCAAAGCCGAAAATGGGTGCCTGATTATCCATTCCGTCAACAAGCGTCACGAAACCTTCATTGTAAACGGTTCCAAATCCTCGGGTGTTCACCTGATTAAAAACCAAGCTACCGCGATTGACCTGAACGCCACGAATTTCTTCTAGACCCGTAAAAAAGTCTGCAGAAGGTGTACTCGTAATTTGTTGTACGTTAAATTTTTCTACTGTTACAGGAGACTCAAAAATACGTTGTGCCACACGAGAAGCAGAGACTACGATTTCGTCTAGCTGGGTGTTGGCATCACTGAGCTGAATGCTCAATGTAAGGTTTGAAGAACTTACCTGAACGGTAGCAGTTTTAAATCCGACACTAGAAACAGAAATAGAAAATGGAGGCTGTTGATCGGTGACCAAAACAAAGTTTCCATCAAAATCGGCAACGGTTCCTGTGCTGGCATCCAACACAACGTTGGCACCTGGCAATGGTTGACCGTCACTATCTGTTACAGTACCTGATACGGTTGTTTGTGCAGAGATACTTACAGCTACAAACAAAGCGATTAAAGAAAATAATTTTTTCATAATTATGTTAGTTTTCTTAAGAGGTTTTAAGGTATAAATATACCATTAAAATTTTTTTTATTGATAATTTGATTTTTTTTGAGTGCTTTTTTTCTAAAAAAGATAAAAAACCAAGCCTATTTTTGCATATCCTAAATCTGTAAGTAAAACATTTTCAGTGGTTTGAGGGTTCTCAAACATGCTGTAAATCGAATGTTGGAAAAAAATATTCCAAGTGTTATTGCCTGCCGAAAGATGAAAAGCCAGCCTAAATTTTTGAAAAGGCAAGTCGGAAAAGCCAGAACTTTCACCTTCTATATGGTAATTTTGACGGGCAACTAGTGTGTAAAGGGCAGTCACTCCTCCGTAGATACGCCAAAATTTGTACACCTCCGCTGTCGATGTACGCCAGCGAAACTCAAGGGGTATGTTCAACTCAGTCCATTTCCAAAGATTGGTGTCAGGATTCGAAATTAACTCAAAAGATTGTGAATCTCCCGCATATCTGAGATTGTTATACATCACATTATAGGACAAACCCATTCCCAGTCCAACGGCTAGATTTCGTTGGTCATTGAGTGGAATGTCTCGAATAAAGCCTGCTTGAAGCGCATGTGAAAATTTGTTTTGGGTGATTTCGGGTGCATTATTTGTAAAAAAAGGATAGCCAACACTGATATAGATCTGATCCTCTCGGTAGTTCTCATTAGGTTCATATTGTGCCCATACACATGGTGCACATATTAAAAAACATAAAAGAATTCTCAGCATGTCAATGTAAAAATAAAAAAAAGCACCTTTTCAGGTGCTTTTAAAAAAATGTTTGAGACGAATTTAGTTGATGTTCTGACTATAATCCCCAGCCCGTGTTGTATAGTTTATTTTCAACGCATTGACTTTTCTCAATTCTTGTTTGATATCTGAGATCAATCCCATTTTAGTTTCACCATCCACTTTTAAAGCTGTGGTGAGCACATTTTGTAACTCTTGACGCTTGGATGCGCGTTCTGCCAAAATAAAAGCGCCTACATCTTCAACAGTGGCAAACTTGTCATTGAGCTGGATGCGGGCCTGTGTACCAAATTTGTCTTGATATCTAGAGCTAGGCTTGCCTGCATAAATATACATCACACGGTCTTTCTTGTCAAGTTTCTGAACTTGATCCGCAACAGGGAGGGTATTCGAAACCATCAAAGTACTGTCACGCATCACAGTGGCTACCATAAAGAAGAATAGCAGCATAAAGACAATATCCGGCAAGGATGCCGTAGAAATCGCGGGTAAATCTCCTCCTTTTTTCTTTTTAAACTTTGACATGCCTAATTGGTTTTACTAGGTTCTGCTTCAGATAATTTCATCGGGAACAACACTTTTACCTCATCAAGCATAGGCTTTAGGCGGTCTTTTTCGGTTGAACCTGTTCGAGGATCGTTGTAAATCTTATCTGCTTGTACATAATCGATTCCCAAATTCGGATTGAGTCGTTTGAAGGCTCTGTTTCGAAGGGTGTTGTATGCAGCAACCAACTCGTTTTGAACAGAAATGTAGACCTTATAGTCTGTTTCTCTGTCATTTTTAAGTGAGATTACCGCTTTGTCAGGATTATCAGATGAGTCGGGGTCGCGTGCACCTTGACAATAGTCACATGCCTCTTCACCTTTACCGCCACCATTGTCCAAAAAGGCAATGGCAGCCTCACGCAATCCAGAAATTTCCAGGGGCTCCTCCTCTACCAAAAGGTCGTTGTACTTGTTTACAACAACCGTAAAAATATTACGTTCCTTGATGATGGGTGGATCCACCACATCTTCCATGGGAGGTAACTTGCGGTTGAGCCCGGAGTCAGTTTCTATCGTTGTGGTCACCAAAAAGAAAATCAACAGCAAGAAGGCAATATCTGCCATCGAGCCTGCGTTGACTTCGGGTGCTTTTCTTTTGGCCATAGTTTTAGCTTTTTAGTCTGCGAACACCAGAATAGATCATAGCACCTGCGGCAATAACCACTAAGAAATAGAAAGTGCGCAAGCCGGTCTCTACCAAACGAGAACCAGAGGCCGAGAGCACTTCTCCATCTTTCAAAGGAGTTTCGGTTCCAGATGAAAATAAGAAAGCAACGAGGACAACCGCCAAAAAAGCACCAATCGATATCATGGCTTTTTTCAATTTGGCAGGGTCAGAAGCAAGGTTCATCACAGAAAACACCAAGGTCAATACTACCGCAATGGCAATAACAATCATGGCCAAGCTTACCATAGAGGAAACCACGCCATAGTCACCAGACATGGCGGCCATTTCGATGACGTCGTCACCCTTGCTCAGGATGGTAATCTGAAAAATAAGGCCTACCACGCCGAGAACCGCTGCTGTATAAGTTACAATTTTTTGAATACTCATAATAATAGGTATCTAAAGTTATTATTTCTGATTAGCTACCAACATATCAATGAGGGTTATGGAAGCATCTTCCATATCATTGACAATACTGTCAATCTTTGCGATGATGTAGTTGTAGAAAATTTGAAGGATAATCGCTACGATCAAACCAAAAACTGTTGTCAAAAGGGCTACTTTGATACCTCCTGCAACAAGTGAGGGTTGCATGTCGCCTGCCGCTTCGATTTTGTCAAAAGCTTGAATCATCCCGATTACTGTTCCCATGAATCCAAGCATGGGCGCCAAAGCGATAAAGAGTGAAATCCAGGAGACATTCTTTTCGAGTTGTCCCATTTGAACACCTCCGTAAGCGACTACCGCTTTTTCAGCGTTTTCAACTCCTTCAGCAGATCTGTCAAGACCTTGAAAAAAGATGGAGGCTACGGGACCTCTTGTATTGCGGCAAACTTCTTTGGCTGCCTCTACGCCACCCCCTTTTAGGGCATCCTCAACTTCCTGAGTAAGCTTGGCTGTGTTTGTAGAGGACAAGTTCAAGAAAATAATACGCTCAATAGCAATGGCCAGTCCCAAAATCAAACAAAGGAGTACAATGCCCATAAATCCAGGTCCACCTTCAATGAAACGTTTTTTGAGCTCTTGGGTAAATCCTGCCTTGGCTTGGGGTTGTGGAGCAGGCGCCTCAACAGGGGCTACCGCAGTTTCCTCAGCCACCGCAGTGGTATCTTGTTCAACCTCTTGAGTAAGGGTTGTGTCGTTGGTCGTAGTTGGGGAGGCCCAAATGGTCGGTGCATTTAGAAAAATGGTTAAGCACGTGGCAATAAATAAAAAACGCTTCATGATGAATTTATTAATTATGGATTTATTATTTTTTTAATTGTTTAAAATTTGGACGCTAAATATATGAAAATTATACCAACGTCAACAGCAGAGAGGAAGGGATTCGAACCCTCGATTCCGCGATAACGGAATACACACTTTCCAGGCGTGCGCCTTCGACCACTCGGCCACCTCTCTATTCTCGATTTAATCGACCCCAAATATCCTATTTATTTTTAGAAATAAAAACCCTAATTCAATTCAAATAATTTGCGGGCATTGGCTGTCGTTTGCACTGCCAAAGATTCTACAGAAACCCCATACAAATCGGCTGCCTTTTGGGCAATCAAGGGCAGATAAGCACTTTCGTTTCGTTTGCCACGGTAAGGAACCGGTGCCAAATAGGGTGCGTCTGTCTCCAATACGATGTTTTCCAAAGGAATGTTGGAAAGGAACTGATCGATTTTTCCATTTTTAAAAGTCACCACACCTCCGATACCCAATAACATATTGAGCGAAATGGCCTGGATTGCATCTTCTTCGGTGCCTGTAAAACAGTGGAAAATACCTCGCAGTTTTTCAGTCTTGTAATGACCCAACACTTCAAAGACTTCTTTAAAAGCATCACGGCAATGAATCACTAAGGGCAAGTCATAATCCAACGCCCACTGAATCTGTTGGTGAAACGCCTTTTGTTGTAAAGACAGCATGGTAGTATCCCAATACAAATCGATTCCAATCTCACCAACAGCCACATATTTTCCCGTTGCAAGTTGCGCCTCCACATGCGCCATTTCTTGCTCGTAATTGTCACCCACATGCGTAGGATGGAGTCCCATCATCATAGAAACCCGCTCGGGATATTGTGCATGCAACGCATGCATGGCTTGAGTGAAGTTGGAATCTATGGCAGGCAATACAAAATGTGAAACCCCCGCCTCTATTGCATGCGCCATGACTTCTGGGCGATCTTTGTCAAATTCGGGAACATACAAATGGGTATGTGTGTCTATAAACATAAGAGCAAAAGTAATTGATTTCCATGTCTATCTTTGCAAGGCATGCCAACACTCTACAAATACTTACAATCCAATGGATACAACCGTGTACGCCTAACCCCTATCAATACCAATCATTTTTTGGTAGAAGCGCATATCAATAACATAAGTGGGGTGTTTATTCTGGATACGGGTGCTTCGGCAACTTGTGTGGATTTGGAACATACGGACTACTTCCAACTCAACAGCCAACCCAGCACCGAAAAAGCCTCCAGCGCTAGTACTACCGAAATGCATACAGAAATGGCCAAAAAAAACCACATCCGCATCGGAAAATGGTTGGCCAAAAACAAACCCATCGTACTGTTTGATATGCAAGCGGTCAATGCTGCCCTAAAACTCCAAGACAACGACCCTGTTCATGGCATTATCGGAGCCGATGTGCTGAAATCGGGACAAGTCATCATCGATTACAAAAACAATTGGCTTTATCTCAAAAACAAAACCGCACCCTAAGGCGCGGCTCCTTTGTTTTAAACCGGACAACTTCCGTGTTAAAATTTATGGACACAAATATATATAATACTATTTATAAGTAGTAATTTTTAAATGGTAACATATTTGGTGTAACATTTATTCTTTAGCACTATGAATAAAGATATACAAGCAGAGAAGCTATTAGAGAAATTGGGAAGCCGTCTTCGAGAATTCCGCAAGGCACGTGGCTACACCAACTACGAGCAATTTGCATTTGACCACGGATTGCCAAGGGCGCAGTATGGCCGTTACGAAAAGGGGCAAGACCTGCGATTGAGTTCTTTGGTCAAGGTGCTCACTGCTATGGATGTAAGCCTGACAGAATTTTTTGCTGAAGGGTTTGAGGATATAGTTTAGTCCTCTGTTGTTTTACGCGGGTACAAAAAGGGTGAGTCACGCTAAGATGCCTTCACTACTGACCAATAAAAGTAATGACCCTAACCCCTCCTACAACTCCAAGGCTTTTTTAACGTCGTCGTCCATGAGCAAAGATTCTGGCGACTCCAAGGCTTCTTTGACAGCCACCAAAAAACCAACAGACTCGCGCCCATCAACAATGCGGTGGTCATAAGACAATGCCACATACATCATGGGGCGAATCTCGACCTTGCCATTAACCGCCACAGGGCGCTCCAAGATGTTGTGCATCCCCAAAATTCCGGATTGCGGTGGGTTGATGATAGGCGTTGACAGCATGGAGCCAAATACCCCACCATTGGAGATAGTAAAGGTACCGCCGGTCATTTCATCCACGGTGATTTGTCCATCGCGTGCACGTATGGCCAAGCGTTTGATTTCTGCCTCTATCTCTTTAAAAGTCATGGCTTCTGCATTGCGTACCACAGGCACCATCAGTCCTTTGGGACCCGACACCGCTACGCTGATATCGCAGTAGTCATAGACAATCTGCTCATTGCCGTCGATCATGGAGTTCACGTCGGGGTAGGTTTGCAAAGCACGCACTACGGCTTTGGTAAAAAAGCTCATAAAGCCCAGACCTACACCGTGCTTTTCTTGAAAAGCTTCTTTGTGTTGTTTGCGCAAAGCAAAAATGGCTGACATATCCACCTCGTTGAAAGTCGTCAGCATGGCAGTTTCGTTTTTGGCAGCCACCAAGCGCTCAGCGACTTTGCGTCTGAGCAAGGACATTTTCTTGCGCGTGGTGGGACGATCCCCTCCGGCAGTCCCCATAGCCGGAACCGCTTTGACGGCATCCTCTTTGGTAATGCGTCCGTTGCGTCCTGTGCCGACAATGTTTGAAACATCCAACCCTTTTTCAGAAATGATTTTTTTAGCCGCCGGAGAAGCCGTACCACTGGCGTAATTTTCAACAACTGGCTGAGGTGCTTTTTGCTCAGCAGCAGGTGCAGCGACTACTTCAGGGGTTTCTTGACCTTCGGGTTTTTCGGCATCAGTATCTATCAGACATACAACCGCCCCCACAGCAACCGCGTCGCCGGGTGCTGCTTGCAAAGTAACTCTACCACTGGCCTCAGCGGGCAATTCAAGGGTTGCTTTGTCCGAGTCTACTTCCGCGATGGCTTGGTCTTTTTCGACATAGTCACCATCGGCAACCAGCCACTCTGCGATTTCTACCTCCGATATAGATTCCCCGGGTGAGGGGACTTTCATTTCTAGTATCATTTCCTATGGTTCACTGCGTAAATTTAACGCATATTGTTTTTGGTTTTATCAAATACATAATCGATCACCTCTTGGTGACGACGCTTCGAACGCGTGGCACTTCCTGCAGCAGGAGCGCCGTAAAAACGGCGGGAGGCCACTCGAAACTCGCGCGCTTCGGGCAAGTGCAACAACAAATGACTCCAAGCGCCCATATTGCGAGGCTCTTCCTGTGCCCAAACGATTTCGTTCACATGTGCGTATTGCCCAAGTATCTCCCGAATTTGTGCTGTTGGTAAGGGGAACAATTGTTCCAATCGCACCAAAGCCACATCTTTTCTGTCGAGTTGCTCTCGGGTTTCGAACAAGTCGTAATAAAACTTGCCGGTACAAAAGACCAAAGTCTTGGTTTTTTTGACATCAACTTCTTGATCCATAATAACGGGTTGGAACTCCCCATGGCAAAAATCATCCAAGTCCGAGACCACCTTTGGATGACGCAATAAGCTCTTAGGTGTAAAAATCACCAAAGGTTTTCTGTAGTTGGCTTTTAACTGACGTCGCAATATGTGGAATAGGTTGGCAGGGGTAGTCACATCGGCCACAAACATATTGTCTTTGGCACACAGTTGTAGATAGCGTTCCATACGTGCCGAAGAATGCTCAGCACCCTGACCTTCATAACCGTGAGGCAACAACATGACCAGTCCGTTTTGCAATTTCCATTTGTCTTCTGCAGACGACAGATATTGGTCTATCATAATCTGGGCGCCATTGCTAAAATCTCCAAACTGAGCTTCCCAAATGGTCAATGATTTTGGGCTTGCCAATGCGTAGCCATAGTCAAATCCCATAACCCCATATTCAGACAACAAAGAATTGTAGATCTGAAATTGACCTTGTTGGTCAGAAATGCTGTTGAGGAGCAACACCTCCTCTTCGGAATCTTCGACTTTGACGACTGCGTGGCGGTGTGAAAAAGTTCCCCTTTCCACATCCTGACCGGAAATGCGCACATCAAAACCTTCGTCCAACAAAGAACCGTAGGCCAACAATTCGGCCATGGCCCAGTCGAGTTTTTTGGTTTCAAAAAACATTTTTTTTCGCTCGCGCACCAACCGCTTGATCTTGTTGATAAAAGGCTTGTCTTCGGGCAGTTCGGTAATCACACCTCCAATGTGCTGAAGGCGGTCAATCGGATAGCTCGTATCGGCAGACGCCAACATGGTATCCTCTTTGACCCGCACAAAGCCTTCCCACTCATCTTGCATAAATGGGATGATATCGGTGCTTTGCTCTTGGCGAGAAACTTCTAGCTTTTCTTCCAGTTGGAGTTTGTAGGTTTCTTCCAACTGCTTGAGTTCGTGATGGGTGATCACACCCTCTGCGATGAGTTTTTCAGCATAGATGTCTCTGGGGTTTTTGTGTTTGGAAATCGCCTTGTACAATTTGGGCTGTGTAAAGCGCGGTTCATCACCCTCGTTGTGACCATATTTCCTATACCCCAATAGGTCTATAAACACATCTCTGCCAAATCGGTTTCTGTAGTCGACCGCAAAGCGTACGGCATGCACTACCGCCTCTACATCATCGGCATTGACATGCATGACAGGAGAGAGGGTGGCTTTCCCTACGTCGGTACAATAGGTACTCGAACGTCCGTCCAGATAGTTGGTCGTAAAGCCGATTTGGTTGTTGACCACGATATGTATGGTGCCCCCAGTTTTGTAACCATCGAGCTGCGCCATTTGTACTACCTCATAAACAACTCCTTGTCCCGCTACAGCGGCATCCCCATGAATCAGTATGGGCAATACTTTCTGGTAATCACCTGAAAAATTTCGGTCTTGCTTGGCACGGCTGATGCCTTCTACTACGGCATTGACAGCCTCGAGGTGGGAAGGATTGGGCGCAATGTTAAGGTTGACAGCAATACCGGAATCTGTTTCTCTATTCGAAGTCCAGCCCAAGTGGTATTTTACGTCACCATCAAAGACCTCTTCTTCATAATCTTTGCCGTCAAACTCACTAAAAATATCTTTGGCCGACTTGCCAAAAATATTGGTCAAGGTGTTCAGCCTTCCGCGGTGCGCCATGCCCACCACAAATTCTTTGACACCTGCCAGCGCGGCAGTTTCAATCAAAGTGTCCAAAGCGGGAATCAGGGATTCGCCTCCCTCAAGAGAAAAGCGTTTTTGGCCTACATACTTGGTGTGCAAAAAGTTCTCAAACGTCACCGCCTCGTTGAGCTTTTTTAGGATGTGTTTCTTTTCTTCTCGGCTAAAATTTGGGTGGTTGCCGTTTTTGTTGATCCATTTCTGAATCCAGTTTACACGCTCCGGATGGCGGATATACATATATTCAATCCCGATAGAAGCACAATAGATGCGTTCTAAGTGGATGATGATATCTGCCAGCGTGGCCGCGCCTATGCCGATGATGTCTCCAGCGCTAAAAACGGTGGTGAGGTCCTCTTGTGAAAGACCAAAGTTTTCAATGGCTAGGGTGGGGCGGTACTTTCTGCGCTCACGAACGGGGTTGGTTTTGGTAAACAAATGGCCACTGCCACGATAGGCGTCTATGAGCTTGACAACTCGAAACTCTTTGAGTACATCTTCGGGAACTTCGATCTCGCCCTGTTGCTCCATGCCGAAGTCAAAGCCCTGAAAAAAGGCACGCCAACTAGGCTCTACACTGTCCGGATTGATGAGGTATTGGTCATACAACTCGGCAAAATGTGCTGTGTGGGCAGCGTTTAAAAACGAATACTTGTCCATCGGGCAAGAGTTTGTCTGTCTTTAACAAGCAAAATTACACTATTTCACATAGATAGCATGTGTTTTTTGTAAGAAAAAAGCACGCTAAATTTCTGTAAAAAATGTACTTTTGAATGTGTTTGCGCTGGTCGATTGTAACAACTTTTACGCTTCTTGTGAACGGATATTCCAACCTGCTTTGGAAGGGAAGCCGATTGCCATTTTGTCTAACAACGATGGCTGTGTGATCGCACGCAGCAACGAAGCCAAAGCCTTGGGACTTCCCATGGGCGCACCCGCACACGAATACGCTTCGTTTTTTAACCAACACAAAGTGGAGGTGTTTTCCTCCAACTACCCGCTCTATGGCGACATGAGCCGTCGGGTGATGGAGGTCCTCAAACAGTTTACGCCCCAAGTAGAGGTCTATAGCATAGACGAAGCGTTTTTGCAGTTTGCGGGTTTTGACCATTACGATTTGGATACCTACGCCCGACAGATGCGCAAGCGCGTACGCAAATGGACCGGCATGCCGGTCAGCATCGGTATGGGACCCAGCAAAGCACTGGCCAAAGTGGCCAACCGGGTGGCGAAAAAGTTTGCCGATCGCACCGGCGGGGTGTATGTTATCGACAACGAAGAAAAACGCATCAAAGCCTTGAAGTGGTTGCCCATCGGAGACGTATGGGGCATCGGGCGCCAACACAACAAACGCTTGGTATTTCAGGGCGTGCGTACGGCCTACGATTTTACCCAACTCTCAGACGCTTGGGTGCGCCGAGAGATGAGCGTGGTCGGGCTGCGGCTCAAACACGACCTGATGGGCGTGTCTTCCATCCCTTTAGAAATGACAGCCGCACCCAAAAAAGCCATTGCCACCACCCGTAGTTTTGAACGTATGATCGACGACTACGGAGAACTGCGCGAAAGGGTGTCTACCTTTGGGAGCCTCTGTGCCGAAAAGCTGCGCCGCCAGAACAGCCGCTGCCATGCGATCTATGTGTTTGTGCGTAGCAATCCCTTTCGGGACGATATGCCACAATACCGCAACAGCACTTTGGTCAGTTTGCCTTTTGCGACCCACTCCAGCCTGACGATCAGCCAGCAAGCCCTGCGCGGACTCGACCTGATCTACAAATCGGGAATTTCTTATAAAAAAGCCGGTGTGATGGTGACGGGCATAGTGCCCGAAGCGAGCCACCAAATGAGCTTGTTCGAATACGAAAACCCCAAACACCAAGCCCTGATGCAGAGCATCGACCGCTTGCACCAACGTTTTGGGCCCCACAAACTAAAAATT
>JBMYLY010000002.1:0-64470 GCA_049596815.1 Flavobacteriaceae bacterium
TCGGTTCCAAGGCGCTGTCTTTTAGAGCCATCATGGTTGTGGCGAGTTTGGGGGTGGCGGCAGGCGCAATTTTTTCCAGTGGACTCATGGAAGTCGCCCGAAAAGGCATCTTCAATCCTGAAATGTTTGTCTTTTCCGAGATCATGGTCATTTTTATGGCCGTCATGATTACCGACATCTTGCTATTGGACTTTTTTAATACCCTTGGACTGCCAACTTCCACCACCGTGTCCATCGTATTTGAATTGTTGGGTGCGGCGGTAGCCATTGCCTTGCTCAAAGTATATACGGAAAATGGTGCTGCTGAATTGGTGGACTTTATCAATGTCAGCAAGGCAAGTCAGATTATCCTGGGTATTTTCTTATCTGTAATTTTTGCCTTTACTATCGGTGCCATTGTACAGTATGTCTCTCGATTGTTTTTGAGTTTTCACTACATGGATAAGCCCCGCTGGGCAGGTGCTTTGTTTGGGGGTATGGCACTGACGGCCATTACCTATTTTATTGTCATCAAAGGAATCAAAGGCACGCCATTTGCCGATGCCGACTGGCAGGTTTTGGGAGGGCTGACCCTCAAAGAATTTGCCGAAACACGCCTTAGCGTGGTGGTATTTTGGGGGCTGTTTTTTTGGACAACACTCAGTTTGCTGTGGGTTTATGTCGCACGTTGGGATATTTACAAAATCATCATTGGTGTAGGTACCTTCTCCTTGGCACTCGCTTTCGCCGGCAACGATTTGGTCAATTTTATCGGGGTACCCATTGCAGCTTGGCAGTCCTATGAAGCCTGGCAAGCCTCGGGGGCAGCTGCCGAGTTGTTCAATATGAGCGGGCTTAGTCAAAAAGTAGCCACACCCACCTTGTTTTTGGTGCTTGCCGGATTTGTGATGGTCATCACATTGTGGACCTCAACCAAAGCCCGAAAAGTAGTCAAGACCACCATAGACCTTTCCCGACAAGACAAAACCCAAGAACGATTCAAATCAAATGCGCTCTCAAGAGGCTTGGTTCGTGCTTTTGTGGGATCGGTATTTGTTGTAGAACGTGTGGTTCCATCTTCCATACGTGGCTATATTGGCAAACAATTCACCCAGCCTGTGGTGGAAGAAGCGGTTCTAAAAAAAGGAGACATGCCCGCTTTTGACAACGTTCGTGCCTCCATCAACCTTACCGTAGCTGCGGTGCTAATTTCCATCGCAACTTCTTACAAATTACCGCTTTCAACCACTTACGTGACCTTTATGGTGGCGATGGGGACTTCTTTGGCTGACCGCGCATGGGGCAGTGACAGTGCTGTGTATCGTGTGGCAGGGGTGCTCAATGTGATTGGGGGTTGGTTCCTTACAGCCATCATCGCCTTTAGTGCCTGTGCATTGTTGGCAACCTTTATCTATTTCGGTGGAATCATAGCCATTATTGTGCTGTTAGTCATGGCGGCTTTTATCCTCTATCGAAACTACACACGGAGTGTGAAAGAAACTCAAACCCTCAAAGAGGAAGATGAGCTTTACCTAATTGAAAGCGGTTCAGTTCAGGGGCTCATCGCCGAAAGTGCCTACAATGTGTCTCGAATGGTTAGTAGGGCCAATGAAATCTTCAAAGCCAATATTCATGGATTGGCCACAGAAAATATGGAGGGGCTAAAAAAGACCAAACGAAGTGTGGTTAAATTGTCCAATGAAATTGACACCCTTCGTGATGAGTTGTATTATTTTATCAAAGAGTTGGACGAGGAAAATGTCTCTGCAAGTAATTTTTATATAAACCTCATCGATTGCTTGGAAGACATGTGCCAGTCTTTGGAATACATCACCAAAAAATGCCACAAACACGTTAACAACAATCACAAAAAACTGAAATACACTCAAGTCAAAGAACTCAAACAAACCCAAGAACAGTTGGAAGATTTGTTTGGTGAAATTCGCTTTTCGTTTGACCTGAATGACTTTAATCAAATCAAAGACATCATCCCCAAAAAGAACCTGTTGTTCGATGACATCGTTCGAAAAATAGACGATCAAGTCTCACGTACACGCAAGGATGACTCCAGTCCAAAAAACACTACTTTGTTTTTTAGCTTGCTGCTCGAAACCAAAGACCTAATTGCTGCCACGATGAACCTCATAGAGTTATACTACCTTAAGTATGACAGCAGAGTAGATCCGTTGGTCTCAAAAGAAGGGGACAGATAGGCTCACACATTATTTACCCAACAACTGCCCCATATTTAATACATTTGCCGTGGGATATGTACCCTGACACACATATAGTGTACGCCCTTCAATAACATAATATGCAAAGCTTTCGTTCCCAAATAAACTCAAAAAGCGATCGCTTCCTTAAGAATAAGGAGGAGATGGAGGTGCTTGTAAAGCAATTGGAATCCCATTTGGCATTGAGCCGACAAGAAGGAACCGAAGCCTCTATTGCGAGAGCCAGAAAACGAAAAAAATTCCTAGCCAGAGAACGCATCAACCTCTTGCTCGACAAAGACAGCCCTTTTATTGAGCTAATGCCCCTGGCAGGACTTCAACACGAAAACGGCTTTGGTCCCGGTGGCACTACCGTAGCCGGAATAGGCTATGTAAATGGACGTTTGTGTATCGTCAACTCCAACCTAAGCACGCGTAAGGCCGGAACGGTTGACTATGCTACAAGTTTAAAAATCTTGCGTTTGAGTCAAATCGCAATGGATAACCATTTGCCCACCATCAATCTGGTGGAAAGTGGAGGCGCCAACCTACCCGATCAAGACCGCGTATTTAACAACTACGGAGCCACCTTTAAGCAGATGTCTTTACGTTCCAAACAAGGCATTCCTACCATCTCGGTGGTCTTTGGCAATGCCACGGCCGGCGGTGCCTATGTGCCAGGCATGTCGGACTACACCATCATGCAAAAAAGTGCCGCCAAGGTATTCTTGGCAGGGCCTCCGCTAGTAAAAATGGCCACCAACGAAGACACCAACGACGAGGAACTCGGCGGTGCCTTGATGCACAGTCGCATCTCAGGAGTCGCAGATTTTATTGCTGATGATGAAATGGATGCCATCAATATTGCACGAAAAGTAGTGGCAACCCTCAAACCACAAACACCACACCTTATCCCTTCAAAGCCCATTGTGCCGCCCCGCTATAAGGCGGAAGAGTTGTTGGGAATCGTTCCAGCCAATCTCAAAAAGCCCATTGATGTTAGAGAGGTTATCGCCAGAATCGTTGACAATTCGGAGTTTACCGAATTCAAAGAAAACTATGGCATTACTATGGTCTGCTGTTGGACAAAAATCAACGGCTACCCTGTGGGAATCATCGCCAACAACGGGGTTATCTTTGCTGAATCGGCCCAAAAAGCTACCCAGTTTATCCAATTGGCCAACAAATCAGACTTGCCGCTTTTATTTATTCATAATACCACCGGCTTTATGGTTGGGAAGGCCTATGAGCAAAACGGCATGATCAATAGTGGCTCACAAATGATACACGCCGTGGCAGGAAGCACGGTGCCGCACATCAGTTTGCTGATTGGCAATTCGTATGGCGCCGGAAATTACGCCATGTGTGGGCGTTCTTTTGGCCCCCGATTTTTGTTCTCCTATCCCAATTCCAAGGCAGGAGTGATGGGTGCCGAACAACTGTCAGGGGTGATGGAGATTATCAAACGTCAATCTGCCCAATCACTCAACAAAAAGATTGATGAAAAACTATTAAAGAAAGAGAAAGACGCTATCAAAAAGGACGCAGAAAACAAAGCCAGCGTTTGGCATGCCACCTCCGAGCTATGGGACGATGGCGTCATAGACCCTAGAGATACGAGAAAATATCTTGGACTTTCCTTAGCGGCAGTCTATAACACTCCCATCAAAGGCTCCGATAGTTTTGGCGTTTTCAGAATGTAGGACTGTTTAAGACCCGCACATCAAGCAATCGTCATCTTCACTCTCTCTCGACTGAGCCAACATTTCCTTGAGTTCAGACGGAGAAAGAGGTTCAGCAACTACGGCTGAGGCAGCTTCTGCTTTTTTCGCCGGCTCGGCTTGCTTTTTCTCTAATGTAAACTTGATCGCATCTACCGCCGATTTGGTTCTCAAATAGTACATTCCTGTCTTGAGGCCCGACTTCCACGCATAGAAGTGCATCGAGGTGAGCTTGGACATAGTAGCACCTTCCATAAACAAGTTGAGCGACTGCGACTGGTCAATAAAATAGCCTCTTTGACGCGACATATCGATGATGTCTTTCATACTCAATTCCCACGCGGTTTTGTAGAGCTCTTTGATGTCATCAGGAATCACGTCTATCTGCTGTACAGAACCGTTGGCGCGCATAAGCTCTTGCTTGAGGTCTTCATTCCACAAGCCCAAGCGCACCAAGTCTTCCAACAGGTGCTTGTTGACAATGATAAACTCTCCAGACAACACACGTCGGGTATAAATATTGGAAGTATAGGGCTCAAAGCATTCGTTGTTGCCCAATATTTGAGAAGTGGACGCAGTCGGCATCGGCGCTACCAACAAGGAATTGCGAACACCATGCTTTTTGATGTCTTTACGCAACTTGGCCCAATCCCAACGACCGCTGAGTTCTTCGTCTTTGATGCCCCAAAGGTTGTGTTGAAATTCTCCTTCTGAGATGGGTGAGCCTTTATATGACTCGTATGGTCCTTCTGTTTTGGCCAAATCTTTGGACGCAGTCAATGCCGCAAAATACAAGGTCTCAAAAATTTCTTGATTCAACCCTTTGGCCTCGTCAGAGGTAAATGGCATTCGCAATTTGATAAAAGTGTCGGCAAGACCTTGTACGCCCAAGCCTACAGGGCGGTGACGGAAGTTTGAGTTTTCCGCTTCCTTCACGGGGTAGTAGTTGCGATCGATGACCTTATTTAAGTTTTTGGTAGCTCTCACAGTTACGTTGAACAATCCTTTATGGTCAAATGAACCATCCTTAACAAACATAGGCAGGGCAATCGAAGCCAAGTTACAAACCGCCACCTCGTCTTTGGAGGTGTACTCTAAAATCTCAGTACACAAGTTGGACGAGCGTATGGTCCCCAAATTCTTCTGGTTGGACTTGCGATTCGCAGCGTCTTTGTAAAGCATGTAGGGAGTCCCTGTTTCGATTTGTGACTCGAGGATTTTCTCCCAAAGCTCACGAGCCTTAACCGTTTTGCGGCCTTTGTTCTCCTTTTCGTACTTGATGTATCTTTTTTCAAATTCCTCCCCATGTGAATCAAAAAGTCCAGGGCACTCATTGGGACACATCAAAGTCCAAGTAGAATCTTCCTCGACCCGCTTCATAAATAAATCGGGGATCCACATGGCGTAGAACAAGTCGCGTGCGCGCATTTCTTCCTTACCGTGGTTTTTCTTAAGGTTTAAGAAATCAAAAATGTCTGCATGCCATGGCTCCACATAAATAGCGAAAGAGCCCTTGCGCTTTCCACCTCCTTGGTCCACATAGCGAGCTGTGTCGTTGTAGACACGCAACATGGGAACTATCCCGTTTGAGGTTCCATTGGTTCCTGCAATATACGAGCCTGTGGCGCGGATGTTGTGAATAGACAACCCAATGCCGCCAGCAGACTGTGAAATCTTGGCGGTTTGTTTGAGGGTGTCATAAATGCCATCAATACTGTCATCACGCATGGCCAACAAAAAGCAAGAAGACATTTGTGGTTTGGGCGTACCCGAGTTGAAAAGAGTGGGCGTTGCGTGGGTAAAATATTTTTTGGACATCAGATGATAGGTCTCAATGGCAGCATCTAAATCGTCCAAGTGAATCCCAATCGAAACACGCATGAGCATGTGTTGGGGGCGCTCAGCTATCTGCCCGTTGATTTTTAATAGATAGGAGCGCTCTAATGTTTTAAAACCAAAATAATCATAACCGAAATCACGGTTGTAGATGATAGTGGAGTCAAATAACTCGGCATTGTCTTTCATCACCTTGTGCACATCGTCTGCAATCAGTGGTGCTTTTTTTCCGGTGCGTGGGTTGACATACTCATAGAGGTCTGTCATGGTTTCGGAAAAGGATTTTTTGGTGTTCTTGTGGAGGTTAGATACAGAAATACGCGCAGCCAACAGCGCATAGTCGGGGTGGGTGGTCGTCATGGTTGCCGCTGTCTCCGCCGCTAGGTTGTCCAGTTCGGAAGTGGTTACCCCATCGTACAATCCTTCAATGACACGCATGGCTACTTTAACAGGGTCTACTAGGTCGTTGAGCCCATAACAGAGCTTGCGGACACGTGCCGTAATTTTGTCGAACATGATGGGTTCTTTGCGCCCATCTCTTTTTACTACATACATTTTTCTTAGGTCTTAATGGTTTTTTTGCAAACAATATTGCAGCCCGTCAGACGGGAAACAATGTTGCAATGAGAAACGTAGAGCCGTACTTAAAAATCTTCGTCGAAGCTGTACTTTTCGGTTTCCTCGGTTTCTTGTTTGATCACACCCGCCTTCTGATATTCGGACACACGCTTTTCGAAGAAGTTGGTTTTTCCTTGTAGCGAAATCATGTCCATAAAATCGAACGGGTTGGTTACGTTGTACTCTTTTTCGAGTCCTAATTCTACCAACAGTCGGTCGGTTACAAATTCAAGGTATTGGGTCATGAGCTTGGCATTCATACCAATCAGGCTTATGGGAAGTGATTCGGTAATAAACTCACGTTCAATGGAGAGTGCATCTAAAATAATCTCGCGAATACGCGCCGGCGGAACCTTATTGGCCAAGTGCTTGTTGTGCAAGTGGACTGCAAAGTCACAGTGCATACCCTCGTCGCGAGAGATAAGCTCATTAGAGAAAGTGAGTCCAGGCATCAATCCGCGTTTTTTAAGCCAAAAGATAGAGCAGAAGGCTCCTGAAAAGAAAATCCCCTCAACGGCTGCAAAGGCTATGAGTCGCTCCGCAAAAGAATCAGACTCTATCCATCGCAAGGCCCAATCGGCTTTTCGTTTGATCGCCGGAAAAACTTCAATGGCCCGGAAAAGACTGTCTTTTTCTTTCTCGTCTTTCACATAGGTATCGATCAATAAAGAGTAAGTCTCTGAATGGATGTTCTCCATCATAATCTGGAAGCCATAGAAAAACTTCGCCTCACTATACTGCACCTCATTCACAAAATTTTCTGCCAAGTTCTCATTAACGATACCGTCTGAAGCTGCAAAGAATGCCAAAATATGCTTGATAAAATAGCGCTCATCGTCATTGAGTTTGCTGTCCCAGTCGGTCAGGTCCTGATGCAAGTCGATCTCTTCTGCCGTCCAAAAACACGCCTCCTGTTTCTTATACCACTCCCAAATATCATGGTGTTCAATGGGAAAGATTACAAAGCGGTTTTGATTTTCTTGCAAAATAGGTTCAACGATGGACATAGTGTTTTTGTTATTGTTTTGTAAAATTTTCGTGAAAAAAGAACCTCACAAATCTTCCAATTTTTTTGGAAAAATAAAAGACTTAGTTGTTCACAAACACACTTAGTTTTTAACATTCGTTCAGGTTTTTCCTACTTTTTAGTGACACATTGAGTATCTTAAAAAGCTGTTTTTCAGTCACTTAAAAACATCTTTACGAGAGTAGCCTCAACTGACAACTTTCACCACGATTGTTTACGGCCGTGTTTGATCTGCGTAGGACTGGGCTGTTTGTTCAAGTGCCTCAAACCAAGGTTGGCCAAATTTTCTGACCAGTGCTTCTTTGACAAATTGGTATATGGGTAGCTTGTTTTTTGCCCCTAAATCACAAGCCGCATGGCAGATTTGCCAGCGGTGATAGTTGACAGCTGTAAAGGCAGAATAGTGCTGTACGCGCACCGGATACAGGTGACAAGAAATCGGCTTTTGCCAGTCTATGGCCCCCACTTTGTGAGCTTGTTCGATTCCGCAATGAGCCACACCACGCGAATCAAAAGTGGTGTAGGCACACTCCTTTCCGTCTACCAAAGGAGTCTCCAAACTGCCATCGGCAGCCACGACCGAAGTGCCTTGTTTTGCAATTGCTTTGCGACCTTTATCATTGAGAAAAGGGCTGATTTTTGGATATAGCTCTTCAAGCAGAGAAACTTCCTCTTTGTCGAGCGGGGCACCCGCCTCTCCAGCCACACAACAAGCTCCCTTACAGGCCTGTAAATCACAACAAAAGTGCGCTTCTAGCAGTTCCTCTGATACCAAAGTGTTGTCCAACTGAAACATGTTGCGAAACTACCAAATATTCGGCAGTTGGAAAGTGCTATTTCCCCCCGAATTGTATCTTTGCCCCATGTTTGACCTCAAAGAAATTTTAACCGCCGGGATGGTACTTTTCGCCGTGATAGATATTATAGGGAGCACACCTATTATTATCGGTTTGCGTAAAAAAGTAGGACACATACAGTCCGAAAAGGCATCGCTGGTGGCAGGGCTGATCATGATTGCCTTTTTGTTTTTAGGGGAGAAGATTTTGTCCCTTATCGGTATTGACGTCAACTCCTTTGCGGTGGCAGGGTCGTTTGTGATATTCTTTTTGGCACTCGAAATGATTTTAGGAATCCAACTCTATAAAGAAGAAACACCCGAATCAGCATCTATCGTTCCCATCGCTTTTCCGCTGATAGCGGGTGCAGGCACACTGACCTCTTTGCTGTCTTTGCGTGCCGAGTACCATGTGGCCAACATCATAGTTGCCATAGTAGTCAACATCCTGATTGTGTATGCGGTACTCAAGTCATCCAAACGAATCGAACGGGTCTTGGGAACTTCGGGGATTAGTGTGATTAGAAAAATATTTGGCGTGGTGCTGATGGCCATTGCGGTCAAGCTGTTTGCCGGTAACGTACAACAACTATTTAATTGAGTGTTATGAAAAAATTGATATATGTCTTGGGAGCCCTTGCACTTGTTCTTGTGGTCTTTAACCTTTTTCAGATCGACTATGCCGATCCGTTTACGGGCGATAGCCTCATAGCCATTATTGGCGTGGTAGCAGGTTTGTGTGCTGTATTGCTGCTTATCATATTGCTGTTGGCCAAAAAAATCCAGCAGCGTATGCGCGGCTAATCTTCAAGGTGCAAGTGGGTAAGTGTAACCCCGGCTTTGGCTAAAAAATCCAGTCCCGAAGTGTCCTTGTAGGCTTGGGCATATACCACACGCCTGATGCCGGCTTGGTGAATCAATTTGCTGCATTCTTTACAAGGAGATAAGGTAATGTAAAGGGTCGCACCCGAACAAGATTGGGTCGAGGCAGCAACTTTCATAATCGCGTTGGCCTCAGCGTGCAACACATACCACTTGGTGTAGTTGTCTTCGTCTTCACAAGGGTTTTCAAAACCGGTCGGTGTACCGTTATATCCGTCAGAAATAATCATTCGATCTTTGACAATCAACGCCCCTACTTTTTTGCGTTCACAATGGGATAGCTTGGCCCACTCAAAAGCCATACGCATATAGGCGCGGTCATAGCGCTGTTGTTTGGCCTCGGCTTTGGTCATGGCAAACGATCTATTAGGATGGGCAACAAAATGCCAATGATAATGCTTGAACCCACCAACAGCCAATCGCGGCGGCTGGCAGTAAACACATACAATACCACTACATTAAGCACAAGCACCAACAAAGCCAACAACACTTGTGCGGACTCTATGCCCAAGGCAAAAGCCAATAGCGACACCCCTAGAGAACTGTCGCTGTCTTTAATCAAGTCAAAATATGATGCAAAACCAAATCCATGGATCACCCCAAAAAACAAGGTGACCACCAAGGGTGTCAAGGCGGATTTGACCGTAGTCTTGGGCGCCCATACTATATTGTAGAGCGCAGCGATCAATATGCTCAAAGGAATCAAAAACTCGATCCAAGTCATGCTCACACGAACAATTCCATAGGTGGCTAACACTAACGACAGGCTGTGCCCAACAGTAAATATTGTAACTAGCCCAAGCAGTCTTTTCCACTGACGCACGGCAAATGGCAAGCACAAGGCTGCCAAAAACAACAAGTGGTCATAACCTTGCCAGTCCCAGACATGCTGGAAGCCCATTTTGATCAATAACCAAAAATCATTCATGCTTTAAAATGATACGTAAACATAACGAAAACTAGACTAAAATCCGCGGTCGTTTTTGATTTGTTCGTAGGCCTTTTGAATCTGTTGGAATTTTTCTCGGGCCGCTTTGACATAAGCTTCCCCCAAGTGCTGTACTTTGTCGGGGTGGTGCTTTTTGGCCAAGTCGCGATAGGCTTTTTTGATTTGGGCGTCTGTGGCTGTGCGAGATACCTCCAAAATTTTGTAGGCGCTATCAGCTTGCTGAACAAACATGGCTTTGATGCTTTCAAAATCCATCATACGCACTTTTAGATAACCGGCAAAGGACTGTATCTTTCGCCATTCTGGTTCGCTCACCGAACCGTCGGCTTGGGCGATGCCAAACAAAAAGTGTAGCAATTGCAACCGGCTTTCGTAGCGGGCATTGAGCGCAAAAAAAGAACAGATTTCCAAGGCCGACACATCAGATTTGTTTAGCTCGCTGTTAAACACCCGAAACACCTCGTTGGCGCGCTCCCTGCCATAGGCCGACACAAAATAGCGCCGTACATAGTCGAGTTCTTTCTGAGTGACTTTGCCATCGGCCTTGATGACAAGCCCAGCCAAAGTCAGCAGCTTGAGTTCAAAGTCTTGGGTGCTGATACGCGTGCTGCGAAAGCTTGTCTTAACCCGGGTATTTTCGAAAAGGCTGCCGATAAAAAATCCCAATACCGCCCCGGGAAAACGAAATAGCAAATAGCCCAACAAGGCAAAAATCCAACGCATAAGTGGCAAAGGTACAAAGGAATTTTCGACGAATGCGCGTGTTTTCAGATAGGATTCTAATTCCATGTCTAGCCTTTGGTCTTCTTCCCAAATCCACATAGTTATGTATCTTTGGGGTCTAAAATTTTTGCTATGTATCCAGCCGAATTGGTTCAACCCATGCGCGACGAGCTTACCGCCGTCGGATTTGATGAATTGGCAGATGCCTCCGCCGTAGAAAACGCACTCGCTCAAGCCGGTACCACCCTAGTGGTGGTCAATTCTGTTTGTGGCTGCGCCGCGGCCAATGCGCGCCCCGGTGTGCGTATGTCCTTGGCCAACGAAAAGACCCCTGGGCAGCTCACAACCGTATTTGCTGGTGTAGATCGCGAGGCTACAGATGCGGCCCGCCAACAGATGGTGCCTTTCCCACCCTCCTCACCCAGTATCGCGCTTTTTAAAGACGGTGAGTTGGTTCATATGTTAGAACGCCACCATATCGAAGGACGCCCTGCCGAGCTCATCGCCGAAAACCTCATAGAGGCCTACAACAATTTCTGTTAGGCTTTGCAAGTACTGCAAAAAGCCATCGCCTATCCGTTAAGCATTCTATACTACCTATGCTTCGGATTGAATTTGTTGTTTTTTCATGCTGTGCAGTGGGTGTGTTTTTATGGATTTGGTTACAGTGCACACAAAAAAAGTGTGGACATCATGAATTTCTTTCTGTTGCGCTGTCTGAACCTTTTAGGGACACGTATTTCGTTTGAAAACCCACACGAATTGCATAAAAACCAGTCCTATATTATTGTAGCCAACCACCAAGGCATGTTCGACATTCCACCGCTGATATGGTTTCTGCGGAAAGTCCATCCCAAATTCATCAGCAAAAAGGAGTTGGGCAAAGGAATCCCCGGGGTGTCGTTTAACCTTAGACACGGAGGATCGGTACTTATCAATCGCAAAAACCCCAAACAAGCTTTGGAGGCCATCACCAACTTTGCGAAAAGTCTACAAAACAACCATCGCAGCGCGGTCATTTTCCCTGAAGGAACACGAAGCCGCACACATCAGCCCAAAAAATTTCAAACCCGTGGGTTGCTCACCCTAATGGAACATATGTCTGATGCCTTGATTTTGCCTGTGACCATCAATCACTCTTGGAAGTTGATGCGTTGGGGTAGTTTTCCAATGGGGATAGGCGTACACATGAAGTTCAAAGTGCATGCGCCCCTAGCCATGACACAACATCCCCATGAAGATCTTGTCTCAAAAGTTGAAAAGCAGATTATTGCGGGTATAGAAAGCTAATATTTGGGCTTGCGTTTCCGCAAAAAAGACTGGGTGCCTTCCCGAAAATTTTCCGTGCCAAAACAAGTGCCAAAAGCTTCGGCCTCGGCCGCATAGCCATCGGTTTGGGTTTCATAGCCCGCATTGACAGCCCCTATGAGTTGGGTTTGTGCCTGAGGTGCATTTTCTATGATTTGAGATGCCAATATTTCCACTGTTTTATTGAGTTCTGAAGATGAGCAAACACGATTTGCCAGTCCGATTTCATAGGCCCGTTGGGCATCGACCATGGAAGCTGTTAGCAGCAATTCCATAGCACGGCCTTTGCCAACCAATTGAGGCAATCGTTGGGTGCCGCCATAACCCGGAATCAACCCCAAAGAAGTCTCTGGCATGCCCACGCGCGCTGTGTCTGCAAAAACCCGCACATGGCAAGCCATGGCCAATTCTAAGCCGCCCCCAAGCGCATAGCCATTGACAGCTGCGATGACGGGTTTGCTGTAGTTTTCTATATAGTCAAAAACCGTACGGTTGCCCTCAAGAACGAGGTCTTTGGCCTCTTCGGGGGTCAAGTCGGCCAGTTCGGCAATGTCTGCCCCGGCTACAAAAGCTTTGTCTCCCGAACCTGTCAATGCCACTACACGGACCCGAGCGTCTTGCTCCAAAGCCACCAATGCCTGGTGGAGTTCCACCAAGGTTGCACGATTGAGCGCGTTGCGCTTTTTTGGGCGATGTATGATTAGCCAAGCTATGGCTTGCTTTTGCTGGACTTTTAAGTGTTCGTATTTCATGATTCAGGATGTGGCGCTATAGGAAAGCATACGGTAAAAGTCGTTTTTTTATTAGGCACGGACTGAAAATCTATGGTGCCCTCATAGGTCTGTACAATGTTTTTGACCATACCCAAGCCCAAGCCCATACCGCTGGATTTGGTCGTGAATTTGGGTTCGAAAATTTTATCGGCATGCTTTTTAGGGATTCCTATGCCGTTGTCAGTAATGGTGATACAAACTCTCTCATCTTGCACAAAGACCTGAACTTTGATGCTGGGGTTGGGAACTTCTGCACATGCCTGCACCGCGTTTTTGACAAGATTGGTAACCACTCTGATCAGTTGGGTACGATCTAACCGGGCGCAGGTGGGCGATGGGGGTGCGTCAAAAGTGATGTTTTTGTCGTTGAAGATTTCAAGTGCCAATTTGGTGGTTTTGGCTACGTCCAAGATTTCGGATTGCTGAGCGGGCATTTCGGCAAAATTGGAAAAAGCCGAGGCAATGGTGCTGAGAATATCGATTTGCTGAATCAGCGTTTGGGAAAAATCGGCCAGCTTCTCACGAACATTCTCTGCGTTGGGGTCAAACTGCTGCTCAAAGCTCTGCACACTGAGTCGCATGGGTGTGAGGGGATTTTTGATTTCATGAGCGACTTGCTTGGCCATTTCTCGCCACGCATGTTCGCGTTCGCTCTTGGCTAGTTTGACCGCACTGGCCTCCAACTGATCGACCATGCTGTTATAAGCATCGACAAGTTGTGATATTTCTTTGCTGGCACGATCTACCAAGATTTTTTGATTGGATTTGTTTAGGGCAATTTTGTTGATTTTGGTGCCTATTTCTTCCAAAGACTGGGTAATGTACTTAGACACAAAGTATGCCAGCACTATGGCGATGCCTAGCATCAACACATAGACCTGTAGCAACCGAGCCAAAAAGTTTTGGAGCTCCATAGCGCTCAGTGAGTCATCGTCATAATAAGGCAAATTCAATACCCCGATTCGGACACCTTGTGGGTTTTGGATGTAAGAAAATGAGGATCGGTATTGTTCTTCCGCTAAGTTTTGGATTTCGATAAACTGCCCGTCCAAAGCGACATCGAGCTGTTTGAGTGTGTTCTTGGGGATGCGCGTTGCCTCTTGTTGGAGGGGAAACTGGGTACTGGTGATCAGTTGCCCGGACAGGTTGTAGATGCGAAAATTGACGTTTTGTTCATCGGCAATTTGAAAAACCACCTCTCCAAAGATGGAATCCAAATAGGCTTCGGTTGGTGGAAAACTGGTCTGACTCAGTATATAGTCAATCCGTGTGTGAAGTTGTACTTCCTTGCGCTGAAGGCGTTGTTCATGGTATTGGTTAGACTGTTCGCGGTACTGGTAAATGGTCACCCCGGCAATAAGTAAAGATGCCACGACTACCAAAAAAATCATGGCGGTAAATATGCGGCCACGCAATGAGATTTGCGCTCTCATATCAATCTTTGTTGCGGTAACGTTTGTACAATCGGATGCCGAGCATGAGCAATATGCCTAAAGCAATAAGCCCCAACACCCCAAAAACCCAGTGGAAACTGCTTTTGAGGATGGCCAAAAATATGATGGCAAACAGCAGCAGTGTAGCCCCTTCGTTCCAGAGGCGCATAAAACCTGAGCTGTGACGAATGTGGTCGGCTTGTAGTGCTAAAAACATACGGTGCGTTTTGAGATGATACACAAAAAGAAGTCCCACAAACCCGAGTTTAATCAGCATCCATTGTTGGGTCAGTAAACCGGGATTGAGCACCAACAGCCAAAGGGCAAAGATTAGGGTCAAAACTGCTGATGGCCATGTGATGATATACCACAAACGCCGACTCATCAGCTTGAGTTGAGGAATCAAAATGTCCGCTTCTTCCTGTGGTTTCTGGCTCGATTCAATGTGATAGATAAACAAACGAGGGATATAAAACAGGCCTGCAAACCATGTTACAACAAAAATCAGATGTAAGGCCTTGATGTAATTATAATACTCCACCTACGAGGGGGTTTAGACTCTAAAAGTACCAATTATTCGGCAACTGCCCACTCATCGATCCAGCGACTTAGCACCTTGACCCAATCGTCTCGGTCATTGATACAAGGAACCACATGCAGTTTTTCGCCGCCATTTTCTTCAAATTCTTCTGCGGCTTCCATGCCGATTTCCTCCAAGGTTTCCAAACAATCCGACACAAAAGCAGGTGTGACAATAGCCATTTTTTGGGTGCCGTTTTTGGCAAAGTTTTCAACCGTTTTGTCGGTATAAGGTTGCAACCATTTGTCCCCGGCCAACCGAGATTGGAAAGAGGTCGAATAGGTCCCTGGCTTTAATTCCAAATACTCTGCCACCAAGCGTGTGGTTTCATAGCATTGGTGTCGGTAACAATACTGGTGGGCTTTAGAGGGTGTTTGGCAACACTGCCCATCTATGGCGCAGTGCGATTTGGTCACATCGCTTTTTCTGATGTGTCTCTCTGGCACTCCGTGATAAGAGAACAAAATGTGCTCCCACTCTTTTTGCTGTAAGAATTCTTGTATGGAGTTGGACAATACTCTCACATAATCGGGATGCTTGTAAAAGGCGGGGAGATGGGTAAACTGCATCTGTGGATAGTGCTTGGCACGTAGCTCCTCTGCCAAGACAACAATGGTTTCTGTAGTGGCCATGGCATGTTGGGGGTAGAGGGGCACAAGCAGCACCTCGTCTACACCTTTTTCATGAAGCTCAGCCAAGCCGGTAGCGATGCTGGGTTTGCCATAGCGCATGGCCAAAGCAATCGGAACCGACGACAACTCCTGAACCTTTTTTTGCAAACGTTCGGATAGTACTATTAAAGGCGACCCTTCCTCCCACCAAATTTTTTTATACGCCTTGGCAGAGCGTTTGGGTCGGGTGTTGAGGATGATGCCTTTGACTAGAAAAGTACGCAGCCACTTGGGTACATCAATGACCCGTTCATCCATCAGAAATTCTTCCAAATAAGGTTTTACGTCTTTAGGCTCAGGACTGTCTGGGGAGCCCAAATTGACGAGGAGTACTCCTTTCATTTCAATTTTTTTACGAAGATACAGACATAATGTATTTTTTGGGAGTCGTGCCGTATTTCTTTTTAAATGCTGCAATAAAATGGCTCGAGGTGCTGTAGCCCAATTTGAGGCCTACTTCATTCACATTTTGCGCACCTGAAGATAATATCTGACGTGCCAACTCCATTTTGTGGTCCAATAAAAATTGAAAAACCGGCATCCCATACAATTGCTTAAAACCATCTTTGAGTCGTTTCAGGCTCAGCCCTACCTCATCGGCCAAAGACTGCAGGCTTGGCGGCTCAGACATACGATCAATAATAATCTGCTTGGCCAAACGAATTTTTTGAACATTCTCTTCATCAACCAAAAAAGGGCATTGGGCCACATCGGCGGCTTTTGAGGGGTTGAAATACAAACTGAACAACTCATAGACTTTCGCCTTCAGGTACAAGCGTCCCATAAGCGCATCCGAGTCGTTTTGTAACATCTGGCTTAAGACCACCGCCATTGCAGGTGTAATAATTTGGTCTTGATAATATTTCTTGTTGATGTTTTCCTCATTGAGAAAAGCGATAGACTCAGCTTCGTGAGAAAAAAGACCGTGAAATTTTTTGATGGAAATCAGCACACTTACCATTTTGGTGCCGGGCTCTAAATAGCTTTCCATCGGTAGGGTACGCTGGGGGTTGTACAAGAGCAACATATGCTCATCTGCTAATGGTAAGGTATAATTCCCATTGTTAAAAATGAATGCAGCCTTGCCCTTAAAGCAAAAATGAAATTGAATGCAATTTTCTTCAACATCTCGAATCACCTTTTGTGGATTTTGAGCGTTGTTTTCACATAGCAATACCCAAAATCCATTTTCAATTTGACAAAAACGTTCCAGACTCATAGCGTTATTTTTACCTCCCTTTTTGGGCAAATGTAAGGATATTTCGTTCTTATATTTAACTTATTTATATTGATTCTAATCTATAGATAGGTTTGTGCCCTCATTGCGATAGAAAAAGTACTTATAGCGTTATTTTTTTGTGCGTGGCAAAAATAGTTTTGTATCAAACTTAACTCAGATACTTTTGTCGCACCTACCGATGTTGCACTGTATAGGCGTAAGCTACAAAAAAGCCGATGTGGCTGCGCGTGGCCGTTTTAGTTTGTCATCTTCTGCCCAAACATTGCTGCTAGAAGAATCCCAGCGCTTACAGATCGAAGCCCTCGCTGTACAATCTACCTGTAATAGAACAGAGTTGTACGCTTATGGCGCTACTTCCCAAGAACTCATTGACTTGTTGTGTGCCTTTTCGAACGGAGCCAAAGAGCAGT
Source organism: Flavobacteriaceae bacterium (assembly GCA_049596815.1). Classification (GTDB taxonomy): domain Bacteria; phylum Bacteroidota; class Bacteroidia; order Flavobacteriales; family Flavobacteriaceae; genus UBA724. Next base: position 17,199 of record JBMYLY010000002.1, read on the forward strand.
TTCATGAAGTGGGATATGTATATCATGGGTCAAAAGTCATCAACCACTTGTTTTGTGTAGGAACTGGTTTGGACTCTCAGATCTTGGGTGATTTTGAAATTATTGCACAGCTTAAAAAGAGTTTCTCTCGATCCAAAAAGTATGGGCTTATTAACCCATTGTTTGAGCGTTTGTTTACCTCTGTCATTCAGGCAAGCAAAAGGATCAAAAACGAAACCAAACTTTCTTCTGGCGCGACTTCCGTTTCTTATGTGTCTGTTCGCTACATGCTAGACCGCATACCCAACATAGACCAAAAGAATATTTTATTGTTTGGTTTGGGGAAAATTGGCAGAAACACTTGTGAAAACCTTGTCAAGCATACCCAAAATGACCACATTACCCTAATCAATCGCACAAGAAACCGCGCAGAAAAATTGGCTGGAAAGTTTAAGCTCATCGTCAAGGACTACGCCGAATTGCCTGTGGAAATTCGAAAAGCCGATGTGGTCGTGGTGGCTACAGGAGCAGAACAGCCTACCTTGTCTAAATCTTTGATTCATACCGACAAACCTCTGTTGATTCTTGACCTTTCTATCCCTAAAAATGTAGACGATGATGTCCTTGACCTGCCCAATGTGACACGCTTGCACTTGGATGAGTTGTCCAAAATGACTGATGCCACTCTGGAAGAAAGAAAAAAAGACATTCCCAAAGCCAAATCTATCAACGAGGAGGTTAAGGCGGACTTTTATGCATGGTTGGACACGCGTAAGTTTGCACCCACTGTAAAAGCACTTAAAGAAATGATGGAAGCATTAAGCCAACAAGAGCTTTTGCAACAACAGAAAAAACACCCACATCTCGACCCCAAAGAAGCGACCCTCGTTTCTCAGTTTTTGATTCAAAAAATCACCAATCGCATTGCCAACCACATTCGGGAAAGTGACAACCGTGAAGACAGCCTGAAAACCATTCAGGAAGTTTTTAATCTCGACCCGCATGTCTAGTCCCGTACGAATTGGAACCCGCGACAGCGCATTGGCACTGTGGCAGGCAAAGCATGTCCAAGACCTACTAGAAGAGGTGAGGCTGAAAAGTGTTTTGGTGCCTGTCAAGTCTACCGGAGATTTGAATCTCACCCAACCCTTGTATGAAATGGGCATCACCGGAGTTTTTACCAAAGAATTGGACGTTGCTTTGTTGAATAACCAAATCGATTTGGCCGTACACAGTATGAAAGACGTCCCCACGCTCCTCCCAAAAGGACTCTGCACTGCCTTTGTTCCTGAGCGGGATTCGGTTTCAGATGTTATTGTAATGAAATCTGACCGCCTCGAAAAAGGCAATCATGTCATTGCCACCAGCAGTCTCAGACGTCAGGCGCAGTGGCTGAACCGTTACCCCAACGATTCGGTGGTTCCTTTGAGGGGCAATGTGCAAACGCGCTTGGAAAAACTCAACAAAGAAGATTGGGATGGTGCCATTTTTGCCCAGGCCGGACTAGAAAGATTGAACCTGACCCAAAAAAACACGCTCACACTCGATTGGATGCTTCCCGCACCCGCCCAAGGTGCCATAATGGTGATAGGAAGAACCAACGACAGTCAATTGCTAAACCCACTCCAAAGCTTAAGCCACTCGCCCACTGTACTGTGTGTAAGCGCAGAACGGGATTTTTTGAGGGCTTTGCAAGGAGGATGTTCTGCGCCTATTGGGGCATGGGCCACCATTGACAAAGACAAAATGTGGTTCAAAGGCTGTTTGACTGACTTGGATGGAAAGAGCCATTTTGTGGTTGAAGAAGTATTCGACATAAACACCAACGACATAGGCCATAAAGCTGCTGAAATACTGCTGGGTCAAAAAGGAGCTAGGAAGCTTTTAAACCGAATCAAAGGATGAGTAAACCCCTACTTGTATCGACCAAAAAACTTTCCTTTGTACAAATGGAACGCCTCACTCATGCGGGTTGTGCGGTGGTAGACTACAACGCTATCAAAGCGGTTTCAGTCCCTTTCGAGCTTCCCGAAAAACCTACGCACTGGGTGTTTAGCAGTCAGAATGCAGTTCGTGCACTGCTAGCCAAACCTTCTGAGATTTGGATTGGGAAAACCATCTTCTGTGTGGGCGAAAAAACCAAACAGCTTTTGGGAGAAAATGGGCTAAAAGTGGAAAAAAGTGCTAAAAACATGCGGTTTTTGGTCAATTTTATCCAAAAAACACATAAAAATGACTCTTTTTTGCATATATGTGGAAATCGAAAACTCCCCGATTTTGATATTGGTATGCAAGAAGCCAATATTGAATATGCCGAGACTGTGGTCTATCAAACCCAACTTGTAGCACGAAAACAACAGCCTGAACCCGATGGGATATTGTTTTTTAGCCCCAGTGGTGTAGAAAGCTATGTGTTAAAGAATAATCTGGGGGAAAGTTGGTGCTTTTGCATTGGCAACACCACCGCGTCCGCTGTGTCACCTCATTCAAGCCGAATCAGCATCCCAAAAAATCCCGACATAGATCTAGTCATTGCTCAAGCAGCCAAACATTTTCGAATATGAATACACCCAAAAACGACTTACTACTCAAAGCGCTCGCCGGCGAACCGCTAAACAGACCTCCAGTCTGGATGATGCGACAAGCAGGCCGCTATTTGCCCGATTTTATGAAGCTCAAAGCGCAATACGATTTTTTTACGCGTTGCAGAACCCCCGAACTTGTCGCTGACATTACCATTATGCCCATTGACCAAGTGGGTACCGATGCCGCCATACTGTTTAGCGACATCCTGGTAATACCCCAAGCGATGGGCGTTGAAGTTGAAATGAAAAACGACATTGGGCCTTGGCTGCCCAACCCCGTCCGCACGCTGGCTGATGTTGAAAAAGTGGAAGTCCCAGACGTCGAGGACCGTTTGAACTATGTGATGGAAGGCATCAAGCAAACCCTGGCGGGCTTAGACAATCGCGTGCCACTTATAGGTTTTGCAGGTGCGCCATGGACCATTTTGTGTTATATGGTACAAGGACAAGGCTCCAAAAATTTTGACAAAGCCAAAGCGTTTTGCTTTGAACAACCCGAGGCCGCACACAAACTGCTTGACAAAATCACCCAAACTACCATTGCCTATCTCAAAGCCAAAGTGAAAGCTGGCGTACATGCAATTCAGTTGTTTGATTCGTGGGGGGGCATGCTAGGGCCCGAAGACTACACCACTTTTTCTTGGAACTACAGCCGTCATATTGTGGAAGCGCTCTCCGAGCAAGTACCTGTGATTATGTTTGCCAAAGGATGTTGGTATGCCTTGCACGACATGGCCCAATCGCCGGTAAGCGCCTTGGGAATCGATTGGACTTGCTCTGCCAGAAACGCGCGCTATCTCACAGGAGGGCAAATGACCCTTCAAGGAAATTTTGATCCGGCTCGCTTGCTGTCACCCATCCCCGAAATAGAGCGTCAGGTCAAAAAAATGATTGACGACTTTGGCACCCAAAACTACATTGCCAATTTGGGGCATGGCATATTACCCAACGTCCCCGTGGCCCACGCCCAGGCTTTTGTGAATGCTGTAAAAAATTATAACTCCTAAATAAAAATCATGAAACCCGAATTTTCTGCATTTATCGATAACCTACAAGATGAAATCACCGCTGCGCTAGAAAAAGCAGATGGTAAAGCCACTTTTTTGCATGACATATGGGAACGACCCGGTGGGGGCGGTGGACAATCGCGTGTGATTCAAAACGGGGCTGTGTTTGAAAAAGGCGGGGTCAATGTGTCCAAGGTTCATGGCACGCTTCCAGATTCTATGAAAGCCTATCTGAAGGTAGCACATGGTAGCTTTTTTGCTTGTGGCCTAAGCCTTGTCATACACCCCAAAAATCCATTTGTACCTACCGTACATGCCAACTACAGATATTTTGAACTGTATGACGACCAAGGCCAAGTGGTCGATCAATGGTTTGGAGGTGGCCAAGACCTTACACCCTACTATTTGTTTGACGAAGATGCTACCCATTTTCACCAAGTGAGTAAAACTGTATGTGATCGTCACGATAAAGCATTTTACCCCAAATACAAAGAACAATGTGATCGCTATTTTTGGAACGCCCACCGCGACGAAGCCCGCGGTGTGGGAGGTTTGTTTTTTGACTATTGCAGGCCAGACAAAAAACACAGCCTACAAGACTGGTACGATTTTGTGACGGATGTAGGGGATTCGTTTCTAAAAGCCTATTTGCCTATAGTCGAAAAGCGAAAAAACACAGCCTACGAAGACACCCATCGCCAGTGGCAAGAAGTGCGTCGGGGACGCTATGTGGAGTTCAATTTGATTCATGACAAAGGCACCCTGTTTGGCTTAAAAACCAAAGGCCGAATTGAAAGTATTCTGATGAGCTTACCCCCAGTGGTGCAATGGCATTACAATGTCGCTCCGGAGCCCAACACAGAAGAAGCCAAACTGGTTTCGGTGCTGAAAAACCCCATTGACTGGATTTAAAAAAACGAGTATGTATCCATTAGAAAGAAGTAGAAGATTGAGAAAAAGTGCCGTATTGCGCGACTTGGTGCGTGAAACCCGCCTCAGTGCCAATGATTTTTTGGTGCCCTTGTTTGTGGTAGAAGGCGAAAAAATACGTGAAGCCATTCCGTCTATGCCCGATTATAACAGATTGAGTTTGGACGAGCTTGAAAAAGAAGCAAAACTCCTATGGAGCATGGGGCTCAAAGTAGTCTTGCTGTTTGTCAAGGTAGACGATCACTTGAAAGACAATGCAGGCACAGAAGCGCTCAACCCCAATGGCTTGATGCAGCGTGCCATACAAACGGTCAAAGCTGCTGTGCCCGAAATGGTGGTCTTTACCGATGTGGCTCTGGATCCGTATTCCTCTTTTGGTCACGATGGGATTGTTGAAAACAACCGCATCCTAAACGATGCTACCAATGAGGTGTTGGCCCAAATGTCTCTAAGCCATGCCCAAGCGGGTGCTGACGTAGTGGCCCCAAGCGATATGATGGATGGACGGGTAAAGAGTATCCGCCAAGAGCTTGAAAAACAAGGGTTTGTGGATACGTGTATCATGAGCTATAGCGCCAAATATGCTTCCGGTTTTTATGGTCCTTTTCGTGATGCCTTGGATTCTGCACCCGGTTTTGGAGATAAAAAAACCTATCAAATGGATCCCGGCAATCGGCTGGAAGCCCTAAAAGAAGTGCGCCAAGACGTCGAAGAAGGTGCAGACATTGTGATGGTCAAACCCGGCCTTGCCTATTTGGATATTGTCCGTGAGGTGACCCAAACAGCAGAGGTGCCTGTGGCCGTATATCAGGTCAGTGGGGAGTATGCGATGCTCAAAGCAGCGGCTGAAAAAGGCTGGTTGGACTATGAAACTGTGATGATGGAACAACTGATGGCTTTTAAACGTGCCGGTGCTTCTCTCATTGCGACCTACTGTGCAAAAGATGCAATCGCCCTGCTGAGCTAACAAATCTATAATAGCTTAAAATAACTTTCGTACTTTGGACTATTAATCATTACCCCTATGAAGAAAACCGGTGCTAAAATTTTAAAATATGTGTTGATTGGGCTGTTTGGCCTAACCGCTTTGGTGTATTTGACCGGAAACGGTCACTTGTTTGGGTTGGCCGCCACCATCATGAAAACCAAACGCACCACTGCAGGTATTGACGACTATTTGTTTTTTGAAAACCGCCATATACCCCCAAGCGAAAACCCCCAATCATGGCCCCTACACAGCGAATACAACAATATTAAGCCTACCCAAAAACTCCTCGAAGCCCACCAAGAACTGGGCACGGTGGCTTTTCTTATTATCAAAAATGATTCTCTCTGGCACGAACAATATTTTGATGGCTACGGCACCGCCTCCAAAAGCAATTCTTTTTCTATGGTAAAAAGTATGGTCGCGGCAGCCCTTCAGTCCGCCATAGAAGCGGGAGCCGTGGAAAGTCTGGACCAAAAAGCCATGGATTTTTTGCCTTGGCTTAAAGGCGCTTTTGCCAAGCAAGTCACCATGGGCGATTTGGCCAGTATGTCTTCCGGTCTCAACTGGAACGAAAACTATGACAACCTATTAACCATTACACCGCGCACTTATGTAGAAAAAGACATGGGCAAGCTGATGCAAACCATTCCTATTATTGATGCGCCCGGTCAAAAATTTATATACCAAAGTGGTAGCACCCAACTCTTGGCCATGGCTTTAGAGCAAGCGACCGGAAAAAACATCAGCGAGTTGGTATGGGATTATTATTGGAATCCCATGGGAACTGAGCAAGAAGCCTACTGGCAGATAGACAGCGAAAAAGCCGGTTTGGAAAAAGCCTATTGCTGTTTTAATTCCAATGCCCGCGACTTTGCGCGGTTTGGCAAATTGTTTAAAGACCATGGGAAGTGGAATGGACAACAAATTATCGACTCTGCCTTTGTGGCCAAAGCCGTAAGACCTCGTTTTTCTGAGAGCCCACAGTACGGCTACGGTTGGTGGTTGGGTGACATAGACGGAAAACACTATTTCAGTATGCGAGGACATCTGGGGCAATATGTAATTGTGTTCCCCGAACAAAATGTGATAGTCGTGCGCTTGGGACACCGTCATTTGGATGACCTTCCGGGGCAACAAGTCCCCGCAGACCTACCGACCTATGTGAAAGAAGCCTTTCAAATGTTGGCTTTTAGTGATGAAACTTGAACAAATTCTATTTCTCGACATAGAAACCGTACCTCTTGAGGCTTCTTTTGGGGCATTGAGCGAAGAAGCGCAACAACTGTTTGCCGACAAAACCCAATACCAACGGAAAGACGAAATATCCCCCAAAGAATTTTATGGTCGTGCCGGTATTTGGGCTGAGTTTGGGAAAATCGTTTGTATTTCGGCTGGTTATTTTGTCGACGTTTCTGACAAACGGTCTTTTCGGATTACTTCTTTCTACGGAGAAGAATTAAATCTTCTCAATGCATTTAAAGCATTGCTCGATCAGCACTTTTCCAAACGCTACCACAAGCTATGCGCCCACAATGGCAAAGAGTTTGATTTTCCTTACATCGCCCGACGTATGTTGGTACATGATATTCGCCTACCCAATGCACTTAAAATTGCAGGTAAAAAACCGTGGGAAGTTCCGCACTTGGACACCTTAGAACTGTGGAAGTTTGGAGATTACAAGCATTATATCTCCCTAAAACTGCTTACAAACACCTTGGGCATTCCCTCCCCCAAAGACGATATGGACGGAAGCCAAGTGGCCGATGTGTTTTACAATCAGAAAGATATAGATCGTATTGTAGCCTACTGTGAGCGCGATGTGGTGGCCGTAGCACAAATCCTATTAAAATTCGAGGGCTTGCCCTTGTTGACAGAGGATGAGGTGGTGCATGTGAACTCCTCGACTAATACCGGTTCAAAGCGATGAAACAGCCTCCTTTGGTGACGGTTGCAAACATGAACATCACTTTTGATGACTTCAAAGCAGTTTCAGGGCTTTCTTTTGAGTTGTTTCCCAACGAAATTTTAGGAGTTGTAGGAGAATCTGGCAGCGGAAAATCGGTGACAGCTATGTCGCTGTTGGGCCTGTTGCCCGAGCAAGAAAAAATCCTCCAAGCCGAGGTGATGACTTTCCAAAGTCAAGGGTTGTATCCCTTTGACAAAGCGGTCTTTTCGGCCTTAAGAGGCAAAGAAATTGGTGTGATCTTTCAGGATCCCATGAGTGCGCTGAACCCCAGTATGCGCTGTGGGAAACAAGTGGCAGAGATGCTGCAATTACACACCCGCCTCAGCAGCGCCGATATCGAAGAGCGGGTCTTGTCGCTTTTTAAAAAAGTAAAACTGCCTGAACCCCAAAAGATGATGCGGCGCTACCCCCATCAGCTTAGTGGCGGGCAACAACAACGGGTAATGATTGCCATGGCCATCGCTTGTAGTCCAAAATTGTTGATTGCAGACGAGCCCACCACCGCCCTCGACCCTTCCGTGCAAAAAGAGATCATGCAATTGCTACGGGCTTTGCAAAAAGAAACCCAGATGAGCATATTGTTTATCTCACACGACTTGGGCCTCATCGAACATTGGGCAGACCGTGTGCTTGTGATGAAAAACGGAAAATGTATTGAATCGGAAAAAACAAAGCAACTCTTTAAAAAACCACAATCTGCCTACACCCGAGGACTGATCCACGCAAAACCCCCTACAAACAAACGCCCCAAGCGATTGCCAACGGTAGATGATTTTTTAGCCGATAAGAAAGCAGCCTCTGTAGAAACGAAATCCCATCGTCAAAAACGTCATCGCGCCTTATACAAACAACAACCCATCCTAAAAATCGAAGGCTTGCACAAAAGTTTTGTGCAAAACAAAACACGGTTTCAGGCATTGGAAAATTTGAGTCTGGATTTATATGAGGGCGAAACTTTGGGCTTGGTGGGTGCCTCTGGCAGTGGAAAATCAACATTGGGCAACTGTATGTTACGGCTCACTAAACCCGACAAAGGTTCGGTTCTTTATCGAGGTCAAGACATACATAAACTCAAAGGAAGCGCCTTACAACAGTATAAAAAAGATGTACAGCTAATTTTTCAGGACCCTTACAGTTCGCTAAACCCAAAGCAAAAAGTCAAAGACATTCTGACTGAACCCATGCGGGTGCATGGCATTGGGGAAAATCTTGCTGACCGCATTGCATGGGCAGGAACTTTGTTAGAGCAAGTTGGGCTTGGTAGCGAACACTTAGAGCGTTATCCGCATGCGTTTTCTGGGGGGCAGCGACAACGCATCGGCATCGCGCGGGCATTGTCTGTGAGGCCAAAAGTTGTTGTTTGTGATGAGTCTGTTTCTGCACTCGACCTCTCCGTACAAGCCAAAGTATTGAATCTCCTCAATGATTTAAAAGATACTTACAAGTTTACCTATCTTTTTATCTCACACGATTTGTCAGTTGTACGCTATATGTCAGACCGTCTTCTGGTGCTGAAAAATGGTGAAAGTCATAAAGAAGGTGAGGCAGATACGATTTTTGATGAAATCGCACCAGACCATTTGTAATGTCTCAGGGGTTTTTATACACCTAATAATAATTGATTAACTTTGTGTAAAACCCTTTTGTTATGAATGCTGTTTTGAGTTTACATTCGATTTGGGCCTATGTGGTGCTGATTGTGCTATTGGCCGTAGTAGTCAATGCCTTTTCGGGTTTGGTTTCGAAAAGAGTTTTCGGCATCCGTGATTTGCGCCTATCTTTATTTGGATTGATCGTATCACACATCCAATTGCTGATCGGTTTGCTTCTTTACTTTATTTCACCTAAGTTCCAGTGGTGGAGTGAAGGAATGGGGGCAGTCATGAAAAACAGCACCTACCGACTCTATCTGGTCGAACACCCTGTTACCAATATCTTGGCGATTGTTTTGATTACCATGGGGTGGTCCATGCACAAACGACAAGTCAACAACAACAAAAAGTTTGTTCGAATTGCCTTGTTCTACACTTTGGGTTTGCTCTTGTTGTTAAGCCGTGTGCCTTGGGAGGCATGGCCCTAAACAATCAGAAGGCGTTCAATGAACGCCTTCCTCATAACCAACCATATTAAACTATGAAAAACTAATAGCAAGCAAATGTGTTGTTTGCTGTGTGCAAGGTATGACAATAAGCTCCTTAAAAATCAAAAACATTTGTTAAAGTTTCCCAAATTCTTTGCCAAAATTGGGTTGTTTGCTTTTCATTAGCTTTGTGCTCGAAATCAAACATTATTTATGCAATTTGGTGTTTTAGGCGGAGGAAGTTGGGCCACCGCATTGGTCAAAATACTTTCTGAAAACAATGACACAGTGTGTTGGTACATGCGCAATAAAAACACCGCTCAACACATCCGTGAGCAGGGCCACAACCCAAAGTATTTGACAGGGGTTTCTTTTGATCCCAATCGCCTTTATATCACACACGATTTAGAAAAAATGATTCAAAAAAGTGATGTGTTGGTGCTTGCCATTCCATCGCCTTTTTTAAATGAGGTGTTGGTCAAAGTCAGAGGTTTATTAAAAGACAAAATCGTTTTTTCTGCTGTAAAAGGTATTGTGCCTGAAACCAAGTTGATTGTCGGAGAACACCTTCATCAACATTGTGAGCTCACTATGGATAACATTGGAGTTATTACCGGTCCTTGCCATGCCGAGGAAGTTGCATTAGAAAAATTGTCTTATCTGACCGTAGCGTGCCAAAACACTGACTATGCCACCCAAGTTGCCAAACAACTACAATGCGACTACATAAGAACCAAGGTGTCTGATGATATAATCGGTACCGAATATGCCGCCACTCTAAAAAACATTTACGCCATTGCGGCGGGCATGGCTCATGGATTGGGATATGGCGACAACTTCCAAAGCGTTCTTATGAGCAATTCGATTCGTGAGATGAAACGCTTTATAAACAAGCTACACAAAATGAAGCGCAACATCAACAATTCTGCCTATTTGGGAGATTTGTTGGTTACGGGTTATTCCACTTTTAGCCGCAATCGCATGTTGGGCAATATGATAGGAAAAGGCTATACGGTAAAGTCTGCCATCATGGAAATGACAATGGTTTCTGAAGGCTATTATGCCACGCAAACCGCCTACTTACTGGCCCAAGATTTCAATAAGAAATTTCCAATTATAGAGGCTGTCCACGGGGTATTATACCAACAAAAACCTGTTAGAAAGGTAATGGCCAAGCTCTGTGATAAGCTTGATTAGTGGGCCGCCTTAAACTGACTTAAAAAACGAAGGTCGTTTTCGTAGAACATACGGATGTCCTCAACCTGATACAACAGCATGGCCATGCGTTCTAGACCCATCCCAAATGCAAATCCAGAGTACACATCGGGGTCAATGTTGCAGTTTTTCAAAACATTGGGGTCTACCATTCCACAGCCCATAATCTCTAACCAACCTGTACCTTTGGTAATTCTATAATCTGACTCTGTCTCCAAGCCCCAGTAGATGTCCACTTCAGCACTGGGTTCAGTAAAAGGAAAGTAAGAAGGACGTAATCGTATTTTGGACTTGCCAAACAGAGATTTGGTAAAATACAACAAGGTTTGTTTAAGGTCTGCAAAAGAAACGCCTTTATCTATATACAGGCCCTCTACTTGATGAAACACACAGTGAGAACGCGCAGAAATGGCTTCGTTGCGGAACACCCGGCCTGGCGAAAGGGTACGAATCGGAGGTGTATGGGTTTCCATATGGCGCACCTGAACCGATGAGGTGTGGGTACGTAAAAGCATGTCGGGATTGGTCTGCACAAAAAAGGTGTCCTGCATGTCGCGAGCCGGATGGTGTTGCGGGAGGTTGAGGGCAGTAAAATTATGCCAATCGTCCTCAATCTCCGGACCTTCAGAAAGTGTGAATCCAATGCGAGAAAACACATCCACCACCTTGTTTCTCAATATAGAAATCGGGTGTAAAGCGCCCAGCTCAATAGGTTGTCCCGGACGGCTGTAATCGAAGTTTTCATCTGCACCACTTTGTGCTGATTTGCTTTCGGCCTTCAGATTGTTTAGCTTTTCAGTGGCTGCCACTTTGAGCGTGTTGATCTGCTGGCCCAAAACACGTTTTTTTTCAGAAGGAACTTCCTTAAAAGCGGCAAACAAACCATTTAAAACCCCTTTTTTTCCAAGAAATTTAATTCGAAAAGACTCCAAAGCCTCCGCGTCTGTAGCTTGGAAGGCTTCTACTTCCTGTAGGTGGGCTTTGATTTGATCTGTCAATTGTTCCATACCGCCGACAAAAATAAGGCTTTCACATTAGTCAATCAGCTTCTTATCCAAGAAATATCCCACAATGGCTTCTTTCATCAGCAGGCTTTGCTCTCCAGCCTTAAGCACGGGCAAGGACTTGATAAGCTCATAATGAGGCCATCCATCATCGTCCACATAGTCAAAGCGGTAGTAGCCATAAGGCTCCAAAAGTCGGCATATAGCAATATGCATCAACTGAACTTTTTCGTCTTTTTTAAACGACTTGTCCCAACGTCCCAACTCCTGAAGACCTACCAAAAAAATGATACCGTCTAAGTCCATCGGTTCGCCATCTGAAAATTTATCAGAAAGTAAGCCAACAACTTGTGCCCAGCGTGCTTTGAGTTTTTGGTCGTGAATCACTGTCCAAAAATACGAACTCAACGCCAATCAAATTGGGTATATTTGTATGGTGGAATGGAATTACCTAGACCTCGTTTTTGGCGGGCTCATTATTATAGGAGCGCTCAGAGGTCTATTCAAAGGTTTTATTGTTGAAATTGCTTCCCTATTGGCTCTGATTTTAGGGGTTTATGGCGCCATTCATTTTTCACATTTTGTTGCCCAATGGCTTGTGCAATACGTGGAGTGGCAAGAAAGCTATATCGACCTAGCCGCTTTTGGGTTGACATTTACCTTCATCATCATCGCGGTGTCGCTGCTTGGAAAGTTTTTTACCAAGCTTGCCAAAATCATAATGCTCAATTGGCTCAACCGATTGTTGGGGCTTGTGTTTGGTGCCCTCAAAATGGCGGTTATCGCAGGGGTCTTGCTCATCATTGTAGAACGCGCCAATGCAATTTTTGGTTTTATTCCTAACTCTGTAATTTCTGAATCGGTCTTATCTGAACAACTGCTGAATCTCGGAACTTGGATATTTGACTATGTACCCGAAGGGCAAGAACAGCTCAACGAATTTCTGCAAGAAAGCTAAAAAGCGATCTTCTGAATCGTTTCCATGGGCACCCAACCCATACTGCCATTGGCCAAACGCACATGCGCCCATTGCTCGATCTGTTCGACCACAACCAGCTTGGTGCCTTCGTGCAACTGCACAAAAACTTCTGACCGCAAGTTTGGCTCAGCCCGAAAATCTACTTGCTGGGCGAAAACAACAGCCTCCGTCTCGGACTGTTGTTGAGCTTGTTGGTCATATGCAATGAATACAGAAAAACCGCTTGCGATAAAAAACAGCAATGCACCGGAAAAGAAAATTCTTTTGCGGACCGAATAGCGAGCCATAAAGTACCCACCAAAAAGCAGGCAGGCAACAAACATCGCTATAAGCGACAGCAGTGTCCAATCATTAATGGAAAGAGATTGGGTTAGGCGGTCATAAAAAACGGATAATCCGTTTTCGGGCAAGGATTCTATGGCGTCCAAAGTCATATTTTGGGCAAAAGGCAAGTTGGTCAGTACGCCTTTGTGGCCACTATCGAGAAGTAGGGCTTTTTCATAATTCAAAATACTTGGCGCGATTTGGTTTAGCTTGTAGTGGGCGTTGCCTTTGTTAAAATACAAGTCGGCCGAATGTACGCCAAGAGTCACTATGGAATCATACAAGACCAAAGCCTCTTGATACTGTCCTAAGTTGTATTGGGTGTTGGCTTGGGCAAACAATTCATCAGCGGTCTGGGCGTGAAGTGTCGCTGTTATGGTTCCCAATAAAATGATAAAAAATTTACGCATATCAGAACTGTTTGTCAATTTGGGAAATCAACTTGGCTGTGTGTGTGTAATCGGAGCGCATGGCGCCAACAGATGAGGGCGTGTAGCGGGCAAACTCACAGTTTTCCAGCACCCCAACAAAAGCCTCTACCAAGTCATTTTCTATTCCGATTTGGGTCAAAATATTGGCGATTTTTTCTTTGCTAAAATCTGCTGTCTCCATGTGGAGCTTGGCTTTGAGGTAATTGTGCAAAGCACGTTCCAGTGCCACATAAAACGCCTCGGAGTTGTCAAGATTGCGTTTGGCTTCAGACAAATATTTTCTGGCCATACGGTTGGCAGTACGCATACGCACTCCTTCAAAATCTGCATTAGCTCTCTGTTGCTTCCTCAAAAACAACCAAAAGATGGCTAGCAACAGCACAGGCAATGCCAATAGGGTGTAAAACAATGATGAGCCTAGAAATTCTGTCGCCTTTACTGGGCTAAATTTGGTATTGATTCGTATGAACTGGAATTGGGAATCAGGCAAAGAAATTCGATTGGTATTTTGGGTAGGGTCAGAGGCATTTGAAGCAGTTGGTCCCTCTGTGACATCTATAACGATTTCTTTTGAATTAAGTGTCTTATAGGATTTTGCTTTCGGGTCAAAATACGAAAACCGCAAAGGTGGTATGGGATATTTCCCTTGAAACTGCGGTACCAAAGTATAGCTTTCAGAAACCGACCCACTCATACCAGCGCTTGCGGTGCGCACCTTTTCTTGTTGTTCGGGTTCGTACTGTTCGAGCGCGCTCGGGGTTTGCAGTTCTGGTAAGGAAAATAATTTTAAGTTTCCTTTTCCAGAAATGGTCACAACTGCTTGTAGCGACTCAGATGCCTTTAGTTGGGTCTTGCTTGAGGTCACATCAAAGTCAAAAGCGCCTACAGCCCCTGAAAAATCTGCGGGGCGGCCTTGTTCGGGCAAAGGAAGAACATCGATTTTTACATCTCCGGCAGAGATCAATTTGGGAACTTGTTTGTAAATCATATTGCGGAAGAAATCACGCCTTCCTGTAGGGACATCGACCGTCACGTCCAATGTTAAGGGTTCAATATCCAAGGTTCCGGAGCGCTGCGGATACAAGACTGTTTTACGCCACTCCACATAGTTATACCTCTCCCCCTTAAAAACCGTCGTTTGAATGTCCCTGCGCTGTAAATCCACATTGTAAGACCAAAAATCATTGTAAGTGGGGTTGTCCACCACGTTTACGTTGGTAGGCATCAGGTTTTGGGCAAAATAAAGTTTATAAATGACCGTAACGGGTTCGTTTACATAAGGCCTTTTGTTAGAGATTTCGGCGACCAAATGCAATTTTTCATCTACCACATAACTAGGGTCATTTGGGTCCCTTGGCACCTCCACAGCATCTGTCACAGTAACCGTGACAGGGGTAGTTTTAAAAGTTTTTCCCTCAAACTCGATTTGGGCTTGTTCGATATCATATACCCCTTTTTTAAGGGGTGCCAAAAAATAGGAATAACTCATCGAATAGCTGCGTTTGCCATTCACAAACACATTGCTCACAGACTGCATCGGGCCTGAAATCACACGAAAATTCGAAAATGCAGGGGGTCTGAAGTTGTCTCCGGCTTTGTCTATGGAAAAATCCACACGCAAGCGTTCATTGAGCCCCAATTTGTTTTTGCTGACCTTGACCTCAAAATTGACCTGTGCCCAGCTGCTAAAAGCAACGGATAGGAAAACGATAAGCATGTTTTTAGATCTGATCATGGTTTACCAATCCTTGCGTTTCTTTTTCCCTGTGGGTTTGACTTTTTGGGCGTTGACCTTGTCTTGCACTTTTTTCTCCTCGTTGTTCATTGCCTCAAGAAGGTTTTGAATCTGTTGAGGAGATAATTGTGTGGGCGTTTCTTGAGGTTGGGCGTCCTCTTGTTGTTCACTTTCTTGGTCTTGCTCACTTTCTTGTTCACCCTCTTGTTCTTGGTCGCCCTGTTGGTCTTGCTCACCCTCCCCATCGCCCTGAGGTTCCTCCTGTTCTTGTTCGCCCTCGTCTTGGGGTTGGTTATGGTCTTGTGGGTCTTGGTTCTGCTGATCTTGATTTTGGTCGTTGTCAGGGTTCTGTTGTTGATCCTCTAACAACTCTTTTGCCAAAGCATAGTTATAACGGGTCTGGTCATCATCAGGGTTGTTGCGCAAAGCCTCTTTGTAGGTTTCTACTGCTTTGGCATAGTCTTTTTGATCCATGAAAACATTGCCCATATTGTGTAGGGCACTGTGTTTTTCTGCTTTCGATTGAGAACGCATGGTGGCAGACTTAAACGCATTAAATGCCTCCCCCAAGGCATCTGATTCAAAGAGGGTGTTGCCCAAATTGTGCTGGGCCACAGCATTTTTTGGGGCAGATGCGATGGCTTTTCGGTATTCTTTTTCTGCCTCTACAAATGATTCATTTTGGTGCAGGTTGTTCCCCTTGTAAATATAATTGTCAGTTGCTTTGGTCTCCATGTCCTGTGCAAGTCCAGAAGCCGAAAGCCCCAAAACCAATACCATCAAAACGAACCGTCTCATTTTTCGTTAAATAAATTTAGTTTTTGTATCCATTTGGTTTTTCGCTCCAATAAAAATACTTCAAAGCAAATCAATAACAAGGCTAAGGCCAAAAACCACTGATACTGGTCCTTAAATTTGGCAAATTGCTTGGTTTCAAATTCTTGTTTGTCCATTTTGAGAAGCTGTTCCCCTATGGTCTCGACCACCTCATCGGTATTGTCCCCAAGCATAAAAAGTCCGCCTGTGGCATTGGCAACATTTTCTAGAATTTCGGTGTTCATTCTCGTAACAACCACCTCTCCGTCTTCATCTTTTTTAAACGAGCTTGTGACTCCGTTGCGCTTGATTGGGATTACATCTCCCTTTTCGGAGCCTAAAGCGATGGTAAAAATCGTGATGCCTGCTTCTGCTGCAGCTTCCGCAGCCGAAAGACCTCCTTCTTCGTGGTCTTCCCCGTCGCTAAGGATACACAACACTCGGTTGGCTTGGTTGGCATCGTCAAAATAGTTTTCTGCCATTCGAATCGCTTCTGCAATGGCAGTACCTTGTGAGGACAACATTTCGGTATTGAGCGACTGCAAAAACATTTTTGCCGCGTCATAGTCTGTGGTGATGGGCAAATGTGGGACCGCACTGGCAGCATAAGCGATGATACCGATTCGATCTCCCCCGAGTTTGTTGATGGTTTCAGAAACCAGCCTCTTGGCTTTTTCAAGTCGGTTGGGGGCAATGTCCTCCGCCAGCATACTCTTGGAAACATCGATGGCAAAGACCAAATCGACCCCCTCACGCTTGACCGTCTCCAACTCTGTACCCACCTTGGGATTGACCAAAGCCAACACCAAAGCCGCACAGCCTAAAAGCAAAAATGATTGCTTGAGCCAACCTTTAAAAACAGAGCTTTCAGGGGATAATTGTTCCAACATTTCGGAAGAACCAAACCGACGAACCGCCTTATTTTGCCAAGCACGAAACAGCAAATACCCGAATAGCATCACAGGCAAAAATGCCATCAGATAAAAATAGATCGGTGTGTCCCACTGCATCATTACACTACGCTTTTATAAAGGGTGATACGCAAAATCCATTCCACAAACAAAAAGGTCAGGCCCAGTAAAATAAACACCCGAAAATGCTCGTCATAGGTGGTATAGCTAAACTCCTCTACCTCTGTGGTCTCAAGTTTGTTAATCTCATCATAAATCGCTTCCAACTTTTGGTTGTCTGTGGCGCGGAAATAAATCCCACCGGTTTGCTCGGCTACACTTCGCAACAGCTCTTCATCAATTTCCACACGGGTGAGCCCATACCTGAACGTTCCGTCTCTGTTGATGGCTACCGGCGCCATGGCATTGCCGTTGCTCCCTAGCCCGATGGTATAAGTCTTAATGCCATAAGAGGCGGCCAATCCGGCAGCGGTAGTCGGGTCGACAAACCCTGCGTTGTTTACGCCATCTGTTAGCAATATGATGACCTTGCTCAGCGCTTTGCTGTCCTTGAGTCGGTTTACGGCCGTGGCCAAGCCCATCCCTATGGCGGTTCCGTCATTGATAACACCGCCCTCATAGTTGAGCACCGTGAGGGCATTGCCTACTACCGCCTTATCACTAGTAATAGGTGTTTTGGTATAAGCCTCTCCGGCATAGACCACCAATCCAATGCGGTCATTGATGCGGTCTTCGACAAATTCGGCAGCTACTTTCTTAAGTGCACTAAGCCGATTGGGGCGAAGGTCACGAGACAGCATACTCGATGAGATGTCTATCGCCATCACGATATCGATGCCTCGAGTGGTTTTGGTACGGGTAGAGATATCAGCGGTTCTGGGTCTGGCCAGTGCAACAATAAGTGCCATAACAGCCAACAACCTGAAAATATGTAGCACGGGGTATAGCCTTGCCCAAAAGGTGGGTTGCTCCATCCCCGAGAGCGAAGAAATTTGCAGAACGCTGCGTTTGTTTCTCGGTCTCCAAAACATCCAAAATGCCAATATGGGGACTACACATAGTGCCCATAAATGTTCCGGATTGGCAAAGGTGTCTTGGAAAAACATCATTGGACATCGGTATTAAAGTCAATGGAGTTCAAAATACGCTCGGCAACTTGAGGCGCATAGGGGTCACCACGGTCATAGATGATACGGATTTGTTGGAATCCCTTGTTTTCCGCAAAGTACAGGACTTGGTATTCTTTGCGAATGAAGTCCTCTTCATCAGCCCAATCAAAAGAACCTGAAACAACCACGCCTTTGACGCCCATAGGGCTTTGATAAGCTTCATCTTTTTGGAAAATATTAGTGGCTCCCAACTCTTCCAGTTGTCGCAATAAAGCACTGGCTCTTTCATTGATGTCCACTTCCGTTCCTTCGGGGTTCATAAACTGCTCGATACGCAACAAAAATTGAAAAGAATCTTCCAAACTTCCCATTCCAAATTGTTGCACAGTCGTGGCGCCCGATGGAATGCGTGTCAGCACCTCGGGTGTGCTGATCCGAACAGGAGTTGCACCATAGATACTGGTCATCCAAGAGGCTTCGCTTAGGGCCAAAGTCGGGTGGCCAAAAATGCGGTCTTTAACTGACTGAAATCCATATAGGGCTACTGAGGTCCCAAATCCAACAAGGACAACAGCCGCGCCAATCCATCCAAGGCGTTTGATCTGTCGATTGCGTTGTTGCTTGCGCATGGCCTGTCTGTAAGCCTCGTCTTGTAGCCGTTCTTCCTCCGTAGGCTCGGGTAAAGCCTCTTTGGTTTGCTTAACCACCGATTCAATCGCCGTGCGATCGGCCAGCGCAAGATGGGCGCCGGGTGCGGCTTTGGCAAACTTCACCAAGTCGGCGGTTTCCAATACCGATTGTAGGTTTTCGATGGTGTCTTTTTCTAAATCTAGATTACCGGCATCGCGCAACAGCTGCAACTTGGCAATCAATTGAGAAGAGGTGCTTTCCATGGCATCCACATGGGCATCATCTTCCAAATAATTGCGAACAATATCGGTGAGCGTGGAATAGTATTTTTTGTAATCTTCCTGCTCCAACAAATTGTCTGTCTCTAAAGCCTGAAGTGCCTGTAAGGCACGTTCAAAAGGCGGGAGGGCTTTGTGTTTTTCACGAATCTTATCGCGGGCTTTGACGAAGAGAAAATAACTCGCTACCAAAGCGCCCAACAGCACCAACACGACCAGAGAGGGTCGCCACCATCCAGCCGTGTTTTTTTCAATTTCTATGATAGGCTTGATGGGATACAACGGCTGTTTGAGCGTGTCTACCTCTACTGTGTGCACTTGTATTTTCAAAGAATCGGTCGAAAAAGCAATGCCATCGACCCAAACTTTTTGTGGGGGTATGTGATAGGTGCCGGAGTCAAAATGTATAAGAGTATACACTCTTGACCAGTCCGATTTGTCCCCAACAAGTTTGCGGTTGATTTTTGTGGTATCGATAATCTCAAAAGGAAGAAAACTTTGACCTTTGGGAAAGGCAACCCTGGCCGTGGAATCGGTCTGCACCCGCAGCTCATAGTGAATGTCCTCCCCTATGGTAATGGCGGTGGTATCTACAGTGGCCAGTGGTTGGGGTTGGGGTTGTGCAAATGCTATGACAGAAAGAAACACAAACGATATGTAAATCCAATGCTTAGCCACGATTTTTAAAATATCCTAAAAGTTTTTTTACATAACTCTCATCCATGCGACAGGACAGTGCGCCCGCACCGCTCTTGCTAAAGGAGTCTTTAAAGTACCTCATCCTTTCAGCCACTTGTTGTTGATGCTGTTTGCGTAGTTTTTTTGAGCTTGTATCCACCAATCTAAAAGTACCAGTTTCTCGATCCAGCATGGGAACCATCCCCAAATTGGGCAGTTCCATCTCGTGTTTGTCATACACTCTGATGCCTGTTAAATCGTGTTTTCGAGCCGCTATCTTGAGGTTCTTTGCGTAGCCCTCGTCCATAAAGTCCGACATCAAAAAGACAATCGCCTTCTTTTTCAATACACTCGACATAAATTTTAGAGCTTCTGACAATTGGGTCTTTCGGCTTACGGGTTGAAATTCGATAAGCTCTCTGATGATGCGCAACACATGAGATTTTCCTTTTTTGGGGGGTATAAACAACTCCACTTGGTCCGAAAACAAAATCAGACCTACCTTGTCATTGTTCTGTAGGGCCGAAAAGGCGAGCGTAGCCGAAATTTCTGTCAGATAATCTTTTTTGAATTGTTCGTGTGATCCAAAAAAAGCCGAACCGCTCACATCGACTAGCAACATCAGGGTCAACTCCCGCTCTTCTTCAAAAACTTTGATAAAAGGCTCATTGTAGCGAGCGGTAACATTCCAGTCTATGGCCCGTACGTCGTCACCAAACTGATAGGGTCTTACTTCGCTAAAAGTCATACCCCGCCCTTTGAAGGTGCTATGGTATTCTCCTCCAAAAATATGGTTGCTCAACCGACGCGTTTTGATTTCGATTTTGCGAACTTTCTGTAATAAGGATTTGGTATCCATTACGAATTTTTGGGTGTTAACAGTTAGCGATTTTCGTGGGTTTACGGCACTTCTACCGCATTGACAATGCGATTGATAATATCTTCAGCAGTGACATTTTCTGCCTCGGCTTCATAGGTGATTCCAATACGATGACGCAACACATCATGAACGACCGCACGCACATCTTCAGGAACCACATAACCGCGGCGCTTGATAAACGCATAACACTTGGCCGCAGTTGCAAGATTGATACTACCTCTGGGAGAGGCACCAAACCCGATCAAAGGTTTGAGCGCCTCCAAACCATAACGCTCCGGATAGCGGGTGGCAAAAACCAAATCGAGGATGTACTGCTCAATCTTTTCATCCATATAGACCTCTCGTACAGTTTTCTGAGCCTTCAGCACTTGAGCCGTCGTTACGACTGCTTTTATTTTTTCGGCAGCGCCATTGAGGTTGGCTCGCACAATTTGTTGTTCGTCGCTTTTGTTGGGGTAGTCAATTATCACTTTGAGCATAAAGCGATCGACTTGTGCTTCTGGAAGGGGATAGGTTCCCTCTTGTTCAACAGGGTTTTGGGTCGCCATGACCAAGAAAGGGGGTTTTAGAGAAAAGCTCTCATCGCCTATGGTGACTTGTTTCTCTTGCATGGCCTCTAGCAGGGCCGACTGTACCTTAGCAGGGGCTCGGTTGATTTCATCAGCCAAGACAAAATTGGCGAACACAGGCCCTTTTTTGATGCTAAAATCATTCTCTTTGATGTTGTAAATCATCGTTCCTATAACATCTGCGGGGAGCAAATCAGGCGTAAATTGTATGCGGCTAAACGAGGCTTTGATGGCTTTGCTCAATGAGTTGATGGCCAATGTCTTGGCCAATCCGGGAACTCCTTCCAACAAAATATGTCCTTGGCCCAGAAGGCCAATCAGCAGGCGCTCGGTCATATGGCGTTGGCCGACGATGACTTTGCCCATTTCCATATTGATCAAATCGACGAAGGCACTTTCCTTTTCAATTTTCTCATTCAAAGCTTTGATGTCCACTTGAGTTTGTTCCATTGAGTTAAAAATTTACTGAAAAATAGGTATAGTTTGCAAGGGCTGCAAGTTGATTAAAAATTTAAACCAAATCTGTTAATATTTGGTTAAAAAAGATGTTTTTTGGGACGTGATGTGTACGGGGTATTTGTAATTTTAAGTGCAGAAATGGATTTGGAATTTACATTGACAAGATGATCAACAAACGTTTGTTGGTAAAAAACCTGCTGGCTCATAATGACGAAAATAGTTTTTATGACAAAAAGCTACGTCTCAATATTGGGCACAAAGAAGGCAAAGCCAAGTTTTTAAAGCACATCTGTGCCTTGTCTAACTCCAACCCAAAAAACAACTCTTATATCGTTGTAGGCATCAAAGATGAAGATAACGAAATCGTGGGGGTTGATTTTTTTGATGATGCCAAATTGCAAAATCTCATCAATGCCTACTTGGAAAACCCGCCCATAGTGGCTTACGAAAACATCCATTTTCCACACCTTCCCAATGGAAAAGTAGTGGGGCTGGTTACCATTCAGCCCACTGAAAAACTTACTGCACTTCGCAAAAACATTTGGAAATACTACGGAGGTTCGGTCTTTTTCAGAGAGGGTAGTATTTCCAAATCGGTGGTGTTTGACATCGAAATCAAAGATGTCAACGCTGCGGTGGTGACAGAAATCGAAAACCATGCCCGCAACAATATAGAACTCACTTTAGACGGCGTCATCGATTTTGTGCAAAGACACCACAGCGGACTACACACCAACTACAAGGTGTTTAAAGAGACTTTTGTGGTCTGTTGGGCGGGCATGGAGAAGAAAGTGAAAGACCGCCTGTATTATTCCCGTGTAGATATTGAGCTGATCAACGAGCAAGTCAAGCTGTTTTATTCTGCCTATGACGAGGTAGAAATTGTATATGATGAAAACTCTTTTAGCCTCATCGAATATGTGCGTTTGGGGCTCAATGATTCTTACAAGTACTATCCCCTTGAGCAAGTCAACTTGTCTTTTGACAACAATGGCACCTACCAAATTCAGAGTGATTTTCTATTTAGCCCCCCCGAATTTGAAAAAAAACAACTTCATCATATCTACAACAATCAAAAAGCACTTTTGTCAAAACTCAACCAAAAGAGCAGGCTGACCCAAACCCAAATCAGAGAAGCCGAAAACCTAGCTGCTACCCTTATGCTGTGTTACCTCAACGGTTTTGATGAAGCCAAAGAGCTGATATACAATGCCCAAAACACGCTTAGGGGATTAAATGAAAAAGCCTACCAGAACTACAAGGACACATTGCGGATTTTAAGGAAAATCAAATACCATTAAAACTGAAGGGTCGCCAAAAAATCCGCCACTACTTGGGAAACCAAATGATTGACTGCCTCTCCAGCTTTGATTTTGTCTCTTACTTGAGTGGCAGAAATATCCATAAAAGGCGCATCCAACAATATGCGTTTCTCGCTAGAAGTAGGTAGCTCAAATCCTAATCGGGGGTAGATCATAATGTCATACTCCAAAAGCGCAACCCCCTTTTTCCATTGGGGAATCTGCGCAAAGGTATCTGCCCCCATCAGCAACACATATTGGGCAGTGGGATCTTGCTGCATCAAATGGTGCAAGGTGTCCAAGGTGTAACTCGGTTTGGGCAAGTGAAACTCTACATCGCTGACCGACATATTGGGTTGGTTTGCTAACACCTTTGACGCCAATTCCAACCGTTGTTGTTCGGGCAGCAAATCGGTCTGTTTTTTGAAGGGGTTTTGGGGGGTTACCACAAAAGTAACATGGTCGATTCGTTGAGATTGTAGTGCAGCCTTGGCCACCCCGAGGTGTCCGTGGTGAATGGGATTAAAGCTGCCAAAAAACAATGCGGTTTGGCTCATGAATTGATAAAATCAGCCACAATACGATAAAGTTCAGATTGGGCTTGTTCTAGGTTGTCATTAGTAATAATATGATCGAATTGATCCGCCAGGGCCAATTCTTGCGTCGCTTTTTGTAAGCGCATCTCAATGTCTTTTATGCTATCTGTGTTGCGTTTTCGAAGACGTTGTGACAGGGTTTCCAGATTGGGTGGCTGAATAAAAATCGAACAGGTTTGTTCAGGGTATTTGTTTTTGATATTGATTCCTCCAACCACATCTATGTCAAAAACCACATGTTTGCCTTGCGCCCAGATACGCTCAATTTCACTGTGCAAAGTGCCGTAGAACATCCCCGGATACACCTCTTCATACTCCACAAATGCATCGGCTTGTATTTGTTGTTGAAACGCTTCGGGCGATAGAAAAAAATACGCTTTTCCATGCTGTTCTTGTCCCCTTGGAGCCCGAGAGGTAGCCGAAACAGAAAAGACAAGTTTGAGTTCGCTGTGTTGCATCAGCGCCTTGGCCAAGGTGGTTTTTCCACTGCCCGATGGTGCCGACAAAACGATGCATTTGTTCATCTATAACACGTTGAGCAATTGTTCTTTGATGCGCTCCAAGGCATCTTTCATTTCTACGACTTGCTTTTGGACGTCCACATCATTGGCTTTTGAGCCTATGGTATTGACCTCTCGACCGATTTCTTGGGCTACAAATCCCAGTTTTTTTCCTTTGGTTGGGGTTTTGTTGTCCAAAATCTCTCTGAAAAAGGCCAAATGTTGTGACAAGCGCACCAACTCCTCATTGATGTCTAATTTTTCGAGATAATAGACCAGTTCTTGGGCAAAACGGTTTTCATCTGCCTCCACAGACAATTGGTCGAGGGCTTCCTTCAGCCGTGATTTGACCCTTTCGGTGCGTTGTTCTTTAAGCTGGTCTACGGCTTGTAGCCCTTGTTCTATCGTTCCCAACTGATTAAGCAAATCCGAATGCATGGCTGTGCCCTCTTGTTTTCTGTGATCTGTCAGGTGCGCCGTGGCTTTATCAAGCAATTGGGTTAGCATTTGTTGTTCCGCTGCCGACAGATTGTGCTGTTGGGGAAGCAAAGCCTCTGGCAAACGGAGTGCCATCTGCAAGTGTTGGCCGTCTTCAGCTGCTGCGATGTCTTGAAGTTGATGGATATAAGCCTTGATAACCGCTTTGTTCAGGGTGGCTGCAGTTGCAGCACCGTGGGTTTCTCGCTGGATGTTAAGATCAACTTTCCCTCGAAGCAGTGCCTGTCCGACTTGCTTGCGTATGTCTTGTTCTATCACGCGGAAAGCTTGAGGCAAGCGCAGGTTGAGCTCCAAATTTTTGCTGTTTAGCGCACGTATCTCAACAGCCACCTTGACGCCATCGGCTTCTTGCTCGGACCGACCAAAACCGGTCATGGAAAAAATCATACCTCTGCTTTGGGCTCAAAGGTACGAAAAGCGGTGGTTATGAGTGGGAGTCCCAACGGGTATTCACAATCCAAAAACACGTACATCGTCCACAAAATACCCTCCATCCAATTGGGTGTTGGTCCCCGATCCAACATATTTAAAAGCAATGTACAAGTTGCCGGAATAGGACGAAAGATCAACTTCGCCCGAAGGCACAAAGTCATACCAATCGTCATCCAAACTAGCCAAGCGCGCCTCCATTGGTTCCCAAGTAGCTGACAACACATTTGTTCCATCAAAGTCCGTTGAGACAAAAACCTCAAGGATGTTGTCGGGGGAAGATAGATGATGTTGCGCCGTTTGAAAAACCAATATGGCGCCGTTGTGATTATCTAAATTAATAGGCGGGGTAACCAACCAGCCAATGTTAGCCACATCACCTGAAAGAAAGGGGCTAAACTCTGTATAACCATTACCCCCGAAAATTTCTTCTATCCACAGCCTGTTTCCTGCCTCGGCAAAATTCGTCCAGCCTTCCAAGTCCAAGTTGGTGTTGTGATCAATGTCCTGAAAATCTTCCTCAAAAATCGTGTTACAAACCACCGGCGACAAAAAGCAAGCCTTAAGCCAAGGGCAGTTGTTTAATCCCATGGAACAGCTTTTTAAAAATGGGGTTGGTAGCAGCAGCTACAGAGACCGCTGGCATATGTTGGACCAAATCTATATGACCCACTATTGGCTGAAGCCCGACAACCATTCATGGCGATATTGGAAAGCCGCTGTTTTTCAGCCCCCTTTTTTAATCAACCAAAAAGGCAGGTACAAGGGTTATCCGTTTCGCAGTTTTACTGGGGGTAAATTTACCAACGGCTACAGCGATCATTTTCCGGTATATGCGTATGTGATTCGTCAGCCTAAGCCTAAGACTGAAACAAGGCTTTAAGCTCGGTTGCCTGGTCGGGAGAAAGTTTTCCGGCTAAAATCAGGCTGAGCTGTCTTCGACGCAGTGCGGCATCATAACGTTGCTTTTCAAGTTCGGTTTCCGGCACTATAGGCGGCACGGGTGTGGGTTTTCCGTCCGCATCCACAGCAACAAAAGTATAAATAGCTTCATTGACCTTTTCACGTTGGGTCATACTGCCGCGAGGCTCCATCCAAACATCGATAAAGACCTCCATAGAAGAACCAAACGCACGCGAAACTTTGGCCTCCAACATCAGCACACTACCCAGTGGGACGGGCTTGCTAAAATGTACATGGTTGACAGAAGCGGTCACCACTATGTTTTCGGCATGCCGTTCAGCTGCAATACAAGCCGCGCGATCCATTCGTGCCAACAACTCTCCCCCAAACAAATTGTTGAGTGGGTTGGTGTCACTTGGTAGCACCAAATCCGTCATCACGGTTTTGGAATGTTCGGGCGATTTGGCCATCATGGGTTATTGTTTAAGGAGCCAAGCGTCTTTGATGTCGTCACGCTGCACTTGGCGAAGAAAAGCAACGGCCGATGGCTTGTCAGTAAAACTGCCCAAGCTCACAGGATGTAGCCCTCTTTTGTTGGGGCTGAGCTGATGCGCGCCTGTGTAACCTTTAGATTTTAGGGTCTGCACATAGCGCTCCGCATTGGTAGGTACACCAAATGCGCCGCCAATTATATGGTAGTGTTCTGAAGTGTTATTGATAGTAAGCACCGGTAGATCTCCCAAATCAAATACCGCTTCCTGAACTTCTGTTTGGGCCTCCGCTCGCAGCGATGCTTCTTGTGCAAGAAGTTGGTCTTGGGCATAGTCATTGTAGCTAAACACCCCCGCATATCCAATGGCCAAAGCTACGGCAGCAGCCGCTGCATACCTTAAAAGGCTATCAGAGGTTTTGGGTGCCATCACCACGGGCGTTTGTTTGGGTTGTACTGGGAGAGAGCGATCAATTTTCAACGCCGGTATGGGTGCTAACCCAAAAGATGCCGTCAGGTGGTTGTGTGATTGAGATGGAGTAAAAACAATGTTGTTTTCAGCGTTCAGCGCAAGGATTCCTATGCGATCCAACAACAAGGTTTCTGCTTGATGGAGTTGTGCTTTCCACCGCACCACTTCTTTGTGAATCGCACGAACGGCCTCCTCATAGGCAATACCTTCTGATTGGGCCACTGCCTGAGCCAATAGGCCATCGTTGGATTGCAGCTGACTGTTAAAAGAAATGCTTTTTGAAGGCGGATAGATCATTTGGTCGGCCTCGCTGAGTCGGGCTGAAACCGCCTCACCCAAAAATGCGCCGAAGCCGGGAACGGCCACACAATCATGGCGATACAATAAATGGCTGATATGTTTGGAAAGCTGCATGTTCAAAAATAAGGATTTTTTAGGGTTTTTACGAATCGATATTGCACAAATCCCAATGTTTGTTAAATTCGTACAAACGCCCCGCCATGCACGAATCTTTGGCCCTTATGGCCCTTCTCCATGCCAAACATATTGGCCCCCGAACTGCACGTGTTTTGCTTTCTCATTATCAGTCTGCGGAGGAAGTGTTTCGCCAAAAAAACAAAAAGAAACCCAGCTTGCCTGGTATCGGACCTGTGGTTTGGGAAGCTCTAAGAGACAAATCCATTCAACGTGCGGCAGAAAAAGAGTGGGCTTATATAGAAAAATCCAAAATCTCGTTTTTGGATTTTCGAGACAAGGCATTTCCCCAGTCCCTAAACCACTGCCCGGACGGACCCCTGATGCTTTTCTATAGTGGTACAGCCATCCATAACGCAAAACGCATGTGGCACAATTGCTAGACGGGGCGGAAGACTTGATAGAGTCTTTGGGCTGGGAAGCACACAAAAAAGAAGCATTCCAACAAAAGATTCATTTTAAATCAGACAACCCGGAACATCAAAAAATTCTTGAACAACTCCAAAACGGCACTGAACTGCTAGACGTAATAGCACTAAATACAGGGCTGCCAGTATCGACAGTTGCGACATTGCTATTTGAGTTGGAAATGATGGGGGCCGTACGACCTATGGCCGGGAAAAGATTTGGTTTGGCTTAAAATCCCAATTGAGTGCGCACCCTTTGCAAAACTGAGTTGGCGGTTTCTTGCGCTCGATCGGCGCCTATTTTCAAAACTTCCTCCATGGCATTGGTATCGGCCATGTAGTGATTGAAACGGGTGCGGGCTGTGTCAAACTTGGTGAGTAAGGCTTCGTACAATGCTTGTTTGGCGTGTCCATAACCATAGCCGCCCGCAGTGTAGTTGTCGTGCATTTCTTGGATTTGAGCGGGGGTGGCAACCTGTTGGTACAAAGAAAAAACCGTACAGGCGTCTGGGTTTTTAGGGGCTTCTAAAGGCGTGCTGTCTGTGGCAATACCCATCACTTGTTTGCGAAGTTGTTTTTCAGGCAAAAACACATCAATAATGTTGTTTTTTGATTTGCTCATTTTGCCGCCATCTGTTCCAAGGACATACATATTGGCATCGCGCAATACCGCTTCTGGAAGGACAAATGTGTCACCAAATTGGGCATGAAAACGGTTGGCTACGTCGCGGGTCATTTCTAGGTGTTGAAGCTGATCTTTGCCCACGGGCACCTGATCGGCATCATAAAGTAAAATGTCGGCTGCCATGAGCATGGGGTAGGTAAACAAGCCGGCATTAACATCTTCGAGGCGGTCGGCTTTGTCTTTAAAAGAGTGTGCCAAGGCGAGTCTGCTGTATGGGAAAAAACAGTTCAAATACCAAGCAAGTTCCGTGACTTGAGGCACATCTGATTGTCGGTAAAAGCAAGTCGCATCGGGGTCTAAGCCACATGCCAACCAAGCAGCCGCTGTCGAAAGTGTGTTTTGTTTGGCCTGTTCGGCATCTTTGATTTGGGTCAATGCGTGCAAATCGGCTATAAACAAAAAGGATTCATGTTCGGGTGCTTTGGCCAATTCAATGGCGGGCAGAATGGCTCCTAGCAAATTTCCCAAATGCGGGGTTCCAGTGCTTTGAATTCCGGTAAGAATGCGCGCCATATTGCTTGTGGGTTTATCGCTTGTACAAAGGTAAGTGTTTTGGATTATCCTCAAATTAGTATTTTTGGACATGCTGAAACTGCTGCGGATTGCCCTTTTAGGGTTGTGGAATGTCTGGTTTTACATATTAGCGGGAATCGGTGTTATTTTGTGTTTGCCCTTATTAATCCTCTTTCTCCAGCGTGAGTCTTGGTATCGCCATGTGTTCTGGTTGGCACGCCACGTGTGGTCACCCATCATTTTGTATGGAATGGGCTTTTGGCCTAGAGTCAAAAAATTGCAAAAGTTGGAAAGGGGTCAAAACTATATGTTTATTGCCAATCATCTCAGCATGATTGACATCATGATGATGCTAGTAGCCATTCCAAATCCTTTTGTATTTGTGGGAAAGGCAGAATTGCAGCGTATTCCTTTGTTTAATTATATCTACCGGCGCGCGGCCATACTGGTGGATAGAGACAGTGCGCAAAGTCGTAAAAATGTCTATCCCAATGCCCAGCGAAAACTCGACATGGGCTACAGCATCTGTATCTACCCAGAGGGTTTAGTGCCGCATCCGGACGTGTATCTTGCACCTTTTAAAAATGGGGCTTTTAGCCTGGCCATTCAATACCAAATCCCTATTGTACCGGTGACATTGCCCGACTGCAAAAAACGATTTCCTTTTCAGTTTTCATACAAATATTGGATTGGAAAACCCGGGGTAGTGCGGGCGACCATTCACCCGCAAATCGACACAAAAGGATACACGTCCAGAGACGTTCAAAAATTGAAAGCTGAGGTTTACGAGTTGTTAAGCGAAAAGCTAAAAGATGAAGGCTATTCTTGATTGTCTTGGTTGCGAATAAGGCCCTCAATTTCTTCCGCCAACTCTACATTGTCTTCTAAAAGCTTAATAACACTTTCCCGGCCTTGACCGAGTTTGGTGTCGCCGTAGCTAAACCATGAACCGCTTTTTTTAACAATTTCTGATTCGACACCCAGATCCAAAAGCTCTCCGATTCTGGAGATGCCTCTGCCATAAAGAATGTCAAACTCAACCGTTTTAAAGGGAGGTGCTACCTTGTTCTTAACGACTTTGACACGCGTGCGATTTCCAGTGATGCCACCTTGGGCATCTTTGATTTGTGTAGATCGGCGAATGTCGAGTCTTACAGAAGCGTAAAATTTCAGGGCGTTTCCACCTGTGGTCGTTTCTGGGTTGCCAAACATGACTCCGATTTTTTCACGTAACTGGTTGATGAAAATAACCGTACAGTTCGTCTTGCTGATCGAGGCGGTGAGCTTGCGTAACGCCTGTGACATCAGTCGGGCATGAAGACCCATTTTAGAATCACCCATTTCACCTTCGATTTCACTTTTAGGTGTTAAGGCAGCCACCGAGTCGATGACAATGATGTCTATCGCTCCCGATCTGATGAGGTTGTCAGCAATCTCCAAAGCTTGCTCCCCGTGGTCGGGTTGAGAAACGATTAGCTCGTCTATGTTTACGCCCAAACTCTGGGCATAATAGCGATCAAATGCATGCTCGGCATCAATAAAGGCTGCAATGCCTCCGCTTTTTTGACATTCAGCGATAGCGTGCAGGGTCAGGGTGGTTTTACCTGAAGATTCCGGACCGTAAATTTCAACCACACGACCTCTTGGATAGCCTCCCACGCCCAGGGCGGTGTCTAGCCCCAAAGAACCCGAAGAAATGGCTTCGATTTCTTCTTGAGCATCGTCGTTCATGCGCATCACGGTGCCTTTGCCGTATGCTTTGTCTAATTTATCTAGAGTGAGTTGTAGTGCCTTGAGTTTGGCATCTTTTTCATTGCCCATATTCGGAATTTTTCAGAACCCCTAAAATACAATATTCAGAGCAAAAAAAGCAGCGTTCAGGGGATTTTTAAATTCATACCTTTGTCAGGTAAACTTAATACCGTATAGCATGCAACTGTACAATACATTAAGTGCGCAAGAGCGTGCCACGCTAATTGATCAGGCCGGAGACGAACGCCTCACGCTATCATTTTATACCTATGCGCACATTCAAAACCCCCAACTATTCAGAGACTTTCTGTTTATCCACTGGGACAAGCTAGAAGTGCTTGGGCGCATCTATGTGTCATTCGAGGGCATCAATGCGCAGCTTTCTGTGCCTGCCAAAAATTTTGATGCGTTTAAAAACCATTTAGATAGCATCGATTTTCTGAACGGGATCCGTTTGAACATTGCCATAGAGCAAGACAATAAGTCTTTTCTAAAACTAAAGATTAAGGTTCGCCAAAAAATTGTAGCAGACGGATTGGACGACAGCACTTTTGATGTAACCGACTGTGGGGTTCACGTCAACGCCAAAACTTTTAACGAACTGATTCAAGACCCTGACACTTTGCTTGTAGATATGAGAAATCACTACGAAAGTGAAATCGGGCATTTTGAAGGAGCCATCACCCCCGACGTGGATACCTTCAGACAGTCACTCCCGCTGATTGAGAAAGACCTTGAGGCTCATAAATCCGACAAAAAACTCGTGATGTA
Source organism: Flavobacteriaceae bacterium (assembly GCA_049596815.1). Lineage (GTDB taxonomy): Bacteria > Bacteroidota > Bacteroidia > Flavobacteriales > Flavobacteriaceae > UBA724. Next base: position 48,543 of record JBMYLY010000002.1, read on the forward strand.
TTGCACAGGTGGCATCCGTTGTGAAAAAGCCAGTGCGTATTTTAAGCACAAAGGTTTTGAGCAAGTTTATCAGCTTGAAGGCGGGATTATTGAATATGCACGACAGGTGGAAGCACAAGGGCTTGACAACAAGTTCAGAGGCAAAAATTTTGTGTTCGACGACCGGCGTGCAGAGCGTATTTCGGAGGAAGTCATTGCGGTGTGTCACCAATGCGGAGCCCCTTGCGACACCCATGTAAACTGTGCCAACGAGGCTTGTCATTTGTTGTTTATCCAGTGTGAAAATTGCGCTACTGAACATCAGAGTTGTTGCTCAAAAAAATGTGAAGACATCATTGAGTTACCTGAAACGGAGCAAAAACGCTTGCGAAGAGGCACCAAGAACAGCAATAAAATTTTCAAAAAAGGACGTTCATCGGCTTTGGCCTACATGAACAAATAAATTCAAACAACATGGGCTGTGTAAGCTGTGGCAGTACGAAAGACGGAATTCCAAGAGGGTGCAAAAACAACGGCACCTGTGGGGCTGACGGCTGCAACAAGCTGACGGTTTTTGATTGGCTATCGGGCATGCAAGTTTCGGGTGAGGTTGAAAAGCGTGTTGAAGTACGATTTAAAAACAGCCGTAAGCATTTTTATGAAGTCCCTGAAACGCTATCCTTAAATGTGGGGGATGTGGTTGTAACTGAAGTGGAAAAAGGGGGCTATGATGTGGGGGTTGTCAGTCTTACAGGGAGCTTGGTGGCGGTCCAAATGCAACACAAAAAAGTAAAGGAAAAATCTCTGCCAAAGGTATTGCGGAAAGCCAGTCAGCACGAGATGGACACCTGGTCTGCTGCCCGAGATAAAGAGCCAGAGGTTCAGAAACGGGCCCGAGAACTGGCACTTTCTTTGGGCTTGGCCATGAAACTATCAGACGTTGAGTTTCAAGGGGATGGGCGGAAAGCCACTTTTTACTACACTGCTGAAGGTCGAGTGGACTTTAGACAGCTTATTAAAGACATGGCTTCTGCTTTTGGCATTCGTATTGAAATGCGTCAAATCGGGCTTAGAGAAGAAGCCTCACGATTGGGCGGCATCGGCTCGTGTGGCCGAGAGTTGTGTTGCTCTACATGGCTAACAGACTTGCGAGTGGTAAATACCTCCGCGGCACGCTACCAGCAACTTTCGCTCAACCCCCAAAAACTGGCCGGGCAGTGCGGCAAACTCAAGTGTTGTCTCAATTTTGAGCTGGACACTTACCAAGATGCACTAAAAGATTTCCCGAGAACCGATTGCAAAATCAAAACCGAAAAAGGGCTTGCCTTGTGTCAAAAAACTGATATTTTCCAAGGAGCCATGTGGTTTGCTTACAAAGGAGAGTGGTCCGTATGGCACAGACTTCGAGTAGATCAAGTGCATGCGTTGTTGCAAAAAAACAAAGAGGGGATTCCCGTTGACAGTATAGAACCCTATGCTGAAGAGGCCGATCAAAATAGCCCCCCTTCTTTGAGTTTTGAAAATGCGGTTGGGCAAGACAGCCTCAATCGTTTTGACAGAAAAAAAGGTCGTAGAATACCCAATCAAAGAAGAGGTAAAAGAAAACCTCATAGCAAAAGAAAAACTACATGAAGAAGTTAGGAGTTTTGTGGATTCTGTTTTGGGGAGTCGGCTGTTCTTCAAGTGGAGAACAACTCTACTTTGAGTCTTTTGATGATGGGTGGAGCCAAAAAAATGAGATAGCCTTTGACTTTAATAATCAAACTGTGTCAGAGTCTGTCAATTTGTTTTTGTACATACGAAACAACGAAGAGTACCCGTTTGCCAACATACACCTTATTACCGATTTGGAAGACCCCTTGGGGGCCAAAACAACAGATACTCTTACGTATCGGCTGGCCGCTCCCGATGGTCGGTGGCTCGGCAAAGGGTTGTTGTCAAAGGAAAGTAAATTGTGGTACAAAGAAAACCTCGCTTTGCCCTATATTGGAACCTATAAAATACGTGTTCGCCACGCCATGCGTCATAACGAAAATGTGGCGGCACTTCAAACCTTAGATGGAATTACATCTGTTGGGATAGGTGTTGAAAAAGCAAAATAGGAGATGGCCAAAAAGAAACAAAAAACAATTGGAAGAAAGTATGCCAAACAACTCCGTTGGTTCTGGGGTTTGTTCTATGTAGGGTTGGCGTCTTTTGTAGCGATATTTGCCGCTGCCTCTTTGGGGCTTTTGGGAGAAATGCCTGAGTTTCGACAGCTTGAAAACCCTAAAACCAACTTGGCAACCCAAATTATTTCATCAGATGACGTGGTGTTGGGCAAGTTCTACTTTAATGACAACCGAACCCCTTTGAGCTATGAAGAAATTCCCCAAAACCTTATCGATGCTTTGATTGCCACAGAGGATGAGCGTTTCTACAGTCATGCGGGCATTGATGCACGAGGAACCGCCAGGGCCGTTGCTTTTCTAGGTAGTAAAGGGGGCGCTAGTACGATCTCTCAGCAATTGGCCAGACAATTGTTTACGGGGGTTCGTTCAAGAAACACCTTGGAAGCAGTCATTCAAAAGATAAAAGAATGGGTCATTGCTGTTAGGTTAGAACGTCGATACACCAAAAACGAAATCATCACGATGTATTTGAACATTTATGATTTTAATTACAATGCGGATGGTTTGCGGTCGGCTGCTAATATTTATTTTTCCAAAGAGCCTCACGAACTTCTCCTCGAGGAGTCCGCTATTTTGGTAGGTATGCTAAAAAACTCATCGCTCTACGATCCCATTCGGAGACCCGGGATGGTACAGCAAAGAAGGGATATTGTTTTCCAACAAATGCTACGCAATGAACTGCTCTCTCAGCAAGAAGTAGACTCACTAAAACTATTGCGGTTAAAAATCCGGTACAATCCGCAGTCACACCGCGAAGGGCTGGCCACCTATTTCAGGGCCTATTTACAACAATATATGCGCGGTTGGATCCGTAACAATCCCAAACCCGACGGAGGTCGTTACAATCTGTATTTGGACGGATTAAGAATCTATACCACCATAGACTCTCGAATGCAGGCCTATGCAGAGGCAGCCGTTGAGGAACATATGCCCAATTTGCAGAGCGAATTTTTTAGACAAAATACTCCTGATTACAATCCTACAGCACCTTTTTCTGAAATCGATGAAAAAGAAGCTGAAAAACTTATTGAGCAGGCCATTCGAAGATCAGATCGTTGGCGCAAACTCAGAAACAGAGGCGTCGCTGAGGAGGAGGCGCGCGCTGTATTTGATGTCAAAACAGATATGCGTGTGTTTAGTTGGGGGGGCGAAATAGACACCCTGATGTCTCCGGTGGATTCTATCCGCTATTACAAACATTTTTTGCGTTCCGGCATGATGTCCATGGAGCCGCAATCGGGCCATGTCAAAGCGTGGGTTGGTGGGATCAACTACCGCCACTTTCAGTTTGACCATGTTTTTCAGGGTAAAAGACAAATAGGTTCTACATTTAAGCCGTTTGTCTATGCCACTGCCATCGATCAGCTTAAACTGTCCCCTTGCGACTCCTTCCCAGATGGATTTTATTGTGTGGAGGCGCGCAAGTTTGGCAGCCATGAGGCTTGGTGCCCCAAAAATTCGGGCGATCGCTACATAGGCAAACGCACTCTTAAAAACGCACTGGCAAACTCTGTTAATACCATCAGTGCCCGACTTATCGATATGGTAGGACCTGGGCCAGTAAGTGATTTGGCTTCAGATTTGGGTATCAGCTCAAAAATCCCAAATGTGCCCTCCATTGCCCTTGGTACAGCGGACTTGAGTGTGTATGAAATGGTAGGAGCCTATGGTGCTTTTGCCAACCAAGGGATTTATGTAAAGCCCGTCATGATTACTAGGATTGAGGACAAAAACGGCACCGTATTATTCGAAGCTGTGCCCGAAACGCGAGATGTGATTAGCGCCGAATCGGCCTATGTGACGGTTAAACTGCTGGAAGGGGTTACCGAAGCTGGGTCGGGTGTGCGTTTGCGCCATAGTGGTGCAGAAAGATTTAACCCCGTTTTTGAAACCACGGTAACGGGATATCCCTATGTGTTTACAAATCCCATCGCTGGTAAAACAGGGACTACTCAAAACCAAAGTGACGGTTGGTTTATCGGTATGGTTCCCAACCTAGTGACAGGGGTTTGGGTCGGAGGCGAAGACCGCGCAACCCATTTTGAAACCATTGCTTATGGCCAGGGTGCTACCATGGCCTTGCCCATATGGGCACAATACATGAAAAAGTGCTATGCCGATACTTTGCTAGGAATTTCTCAAGAAGAATTTCTTGCGCCGGAAGTAGTCAATATTCCTATAGACTGTGATTCTTTGGCAGCAGCTCGAAGGGGTGCCATTGAAGATAGTTTTGAAGACCTAGATGATTTTGGGCTATAGTTCTGGCGGTGCTATGCTTTGTGCCAACTGGCTGTTGTAAAACCTCTTATCTCCGGTAACTTCTTTGCCTATCCAACTGGGTAAATCTAAGGATTCGTCCGATGACCCAAGCTCCACCTCAGCCATCACCAATCCATATAATGCACCTTCAAAAACATCGACCTCAAAAATGTGGTTGCCATAGGGTACCCGATAGCGTGTTTTTTTTATGACCTTGTCAGCACAAAACTTGAGTAATTGTTGTGCTTCTTCTTGGGGAATAGTGTATTCAAATTCTGAGCGGGTATCCCCCTTGGCATTGGACGGCCCTTTGATGGTTAAAAAACCTTGGGAGGGTGCATGGCGCACGCGCACTGTGCGTGCGGGGTCCAAGCTCAGGTATCCCTGTGTCATGTGGCTAGAGCCTTGTGCCTGTGAAAGACACTGCGCTAGGTTGGACACCAAAAACTTGCGCTCTATCTCCACCATATTTCCGAATATTTTAAACTTTAGGGTTGCGGGTCAAAAAGTTGGTTGAGCACTGCAGCCAAACGAAGACCGGCTTTGTGAAGTCGGTCGCGTACTACCCCAAAATGTTGGTAGTGATATTTATAACCTAACTTCTCTTCGGGCTGCGTTTGTGCATAAATGTTTTTGGCGTGGTCTTGGGATTCCGCTACCCAATCAAGCAAGGGTGCTTGAACAATTTTTTTGTGTTGTTCTTTTTCATAAGGAGGCAAGTTTTGAGCCAATTCCGTGTAGCTCATTTGGTAGTGGTCAATGAGCTGAGAGTCCCAAAGGCGGTGTAGGTTGGTCTTTTTGCCAAACCAATAAACTGTGATGTCATTGCCTCCTCTGTCCTCCGCGCGCCCCACGTGCAGAGGCTGATGCAAATCTCCTACAAAATGTACCAATAGCCGTAAGTGAAAAGCCTTGTCGTCCTTAGCTGCATTAGGGTCTTGCAATACCTGTATACAGGTTTTTATTGCTTGTACAACATCCCCCTTGGGGTTAGGAGTGACTTCTCCGTATTTTTTGTCTAGTGGCATATTTACATAATGCCAAGGAGCATAAGCTCGGTAACGACTGTCCGAACGGATTTCATCGGCGAAGGTAGAGACAAAAGCCAAAGACGCTCCGTCCAATAACTTGGCTATGGTTTGGGCTGTTTTGGGGGTGAGGTATTGTTGTGCCACCTCACCAATCACACGATGACCAGTCTGGCCCCAATCGGTCGCCGAAAGAGAAAAAATGTTAGCCAACAAGAAAATAGCTCCTAATAATTTTTTCATGATATTTTATGGTAAAGATACGTTTCTACAACAGCCCTCGAACGGGATAGATTCTAAATTTTTCACTTGTGATGTCTATGCCCAATGTGAGTTGGTGGCTGTTAAATGGCCTAAAGTTGATGTTCTCCAAACTTTGCGTGTAGCTGTAGGAAAATGAAAATACTCCAAATTCCGCACCCACCAAAGTAGTGAGCTGTTGGTGTTTTTGATCAAATGAGCTTCTAGTATTTAGGTAAGCATTGGTGTCTAAACCCGCCCTGTAGGAAAAACCTATCCAAGCATTGAGGTTGCGAGTGTGATGATGTAATTTAAGATTGAGGTCATAGCTCGGGATGTCCGCATACTGTACTGCTTGATACATAAAGGAAGGTTCCAGGGCCCATTTGGGGGAAAACTCAACAAAATAGCCCGCGTTAAAAAGCAAACTTCTGGGTTTTTCAAGTGCTACCACGTCTGAAATATTGTTGCCTCTAAAAAAAAGGTTTTTGACAGTCATATGCGCATACAGCCCCAAGCGGTTATAGGAAAATCCCATGTCCATATGCAAACTTCTCGACCTTACTTTGGACCCTGTGAGCAGAGGATCCCCCAAAAAAGGATCAAAAGAAGTTTGGTCGTGGGTGCTGTTAACCCCCCCAACGCTCAGCCCAAAAGACAATTGATTGATTTGCACGTTGCTGCGGAAAAAATTGATGTGATAGGAGTAGGTAAGCAAGCCCCCTACGCGACTTTGAAAGCCGTTTTGATCTCTGTAGAAGGTAGCCCCAAAACCGGTGCGTCTGCCGAGCCTGCTGTGGCCGTTAAGTGTTTGAAGGGCGGGTGCGTTTTGTACGCCTTGCCATTGAGCACGGTGGGTAAGGCGTACTTTGGCGCCTTCGAAATGTGCCCCTGCCATGGCGGGGTGTAGCAGGGAATAGTTTTCCGTAAGATAATCTGTATAGACAGGCAATTGATACTGGGCGCTGACGTTTACAATAGCAATAAAAAAAGTCAATAGTGCGCCCAATAAGGAGGATTTTAGGTTCAATTTATATGAGAAGGAGGCGTACATTTTTTCTTATATTGTTGCTAATTTAACAATCTTATTTTGAGGCGTGTTATTTTGTTGATTGTTTGCCTGCTTTGGGGGACGCACTACCTATGGGGACAATTAAGCACCCAACACTATATTCCGCCAGTCCCGGACTTGGTGTTTGAGGACGCTTATTTATATGTATCCACACCTCACCCTAATGTGACTTTTACCCTAAAACCAGTGGGTGGTTTAGAAAGTTCTTGGGTTTCCCAGACGATTGACAACGCAAACAGTGCAAAGATTCCATTGACTGTTAACGAAATTCCTATTTTGGGCCAAGTTTCTGTCGATCCAAGTTTTTTCACAAACAACCATGTATATGATGATATAGGATACGTCCTAACTGCTGACAGAGAGGTATATGTGTCGTTACGACTCAAAACTACCAACCATGCGGGAGCGCTTGTAAGCAAAGGGGTTGATGGGTTAGGAAAAAGCTTTCGAGTTGGGGGCATGGAAAGAAAAGAAGAATACGTGCCATTCGTTGCTTTTGGAGATTGGTCTTTTTTCTCCATTATGGCGACAAAAGATGCAACGATTGTGAATTTTGAAGACGTGGATCCGCTGCTGGTAGCTGAAAATTTGAATGGAAGTTTACCCGCTTCCATCACTCTTGACGAAAGCGAAACCTATTTAGCTCTTTTTAATGGACAAAACAATGAGCGGTTTATAGGAACCCATGTGAAATCCCAAAATCATGACATTATAGTGAATTCTGGTTCGATTATAGGGAGTTTTAGTGATGAAATCCTTGATCCAGCAGCACTTCCTGATGGTCTGTTCATGGGAGAAACCACCGCTTACCTAAACGGATCAGATATGGGTTTTGACCAAATGGTGAGCCTTGATAGGGGCGTGGATGCAAATGAATATCTACTGATAAAAGGGGACGGTTTTGACAGCATTGAAAATGCTTTGGTTATTGCAAATGAGCCCAATACCGCTATTTACCTCAATGGGGGTTCAACTGTTTACACTACACTAGTAAACGCCGGAGACCATGTGTTTATTGAGGGAAATGAATTTGTTTCTGGTGGGGGGATTGGTTATCTACAAATAAGTGGTGATAAAAACATATATGTGTTTCAAGGGACTGGGAAGAAGGGGGCGGATATTAATGGAGCAGGAACAATCCATTGGTATGGTGCCAACCAAGGGATGTTTTTTGTGCCTCCTCTGAGTTGCGCCAGTGTTGGAGACGTACAAAGCATTGCTCGTATTGATGAGGTTGACGATGCCGCGACCTTTTTTGGAAGTCTGTTTGTGATAAGTACAGGTGGGTCTACGGTTGAAGTCGATGGGTTGGACATCAATGATTATCCTTCAGTACAAACCGTAGGGGGCATCACTGCAGATAGTCGCACTTATCAAGTTCACCGTGTGGACAATTTACTTGGAGATGTTTCGGTGGTTGGGTCTGAGGAACTATATGTTTCTTATTATAACTATAACGGCAATGCTACTTCTGGTGCGTTTTATTCTGGGTTTGCCCTTGAGCCTCGTATTTATCCGGAAATCACTTTAGATGCGCTAGGCGTATGTTTTGACCCCGTCAACGGAACCAACGTGACTCTAAACCTCCCTAATTCGACCAATTATGACGGTTGGAAATGGCAAAAACAAGATACTACAGGTGCATGGAATGATATTTTGTCTGGAGCGTCGGACCCAGATACTTACATCCCAACTGAATATGGAATATATAGAGTAGAGGTAAACATCAATTGTTTGGCGCCGAGCAACATTATTTATTCCGATCCTCTCACTGTTAGTGTGTGTCCACCTGATTTTGACAGCGATGGTGTTGTAAACAATATTGATTTGGACAACGACAACGATGGCGTCTTGGATGCAGTAGAGTCTTATGGAAATTTTGAAGTCGATCTGACTTTGTCGCCTCCGCAAATCAATGCACCTGGAGTTCCTTCTTCGGATGTTCCAGTGCTACAGCAAACAATAACAACGCCTAATGGAGTGTTTACCCCTTTCACAGACGGAAGATTCACCTCTTTTTTGCCGACTGCTTCACTTACATCAAATGAAACTTTGGTCTACAAGCTTAGTCCTTCAATGGCTGGAGCTGTTCACCTAAAATTTAGCTTGAGTGGTCCCATTCCCACAGAAAGTGATGTAAGCTATGTCCTTGAAAGTATTGACCCTTCTGAGAGTATTACCTTGTTGAATCCAAGCGATGAGTTAGAGCTATTAATGAATGGGGTTTATATAAGCGGGCAGACCCAGTTTAATGGCTCAAAAATAGAATTTAGGTTTAACACCGCCATAGCTGGTACAGATCCCGCGGATTTTTCCTTCATGGTATACAACACTTCGGGTTTAAAATTTACACATGTCAACCTATCGACTGCGAATACAACAACATTTAATGGCGTTTTTGAAGTCATAAACCTTGACCGGCTTTCTGACGGGGATGTGTCCCCCGATATTTTCGATGCTGACAGCGACGGCGACAACTGCCCTGATGTGTTGGAGGCAGGGTTTATTGATGGCGATAATGACGAAAAAGTTTTGGTGGGGCCGCTTACTTTTGATGACGGCACTGTGGACAGTCGCGGTCGTGTTATAGGGCATGATTACACGCAAACACCCGCAGATAATGACGCAAACGGGGTGTATGATTTTCAAGAGTTTGGTAGCATCACGATTGGAGCCCAGCCTGTTGATACAACACATTGCGATGGAGATAGTGCGCTATTCCAGGTGACCTCTAACGGCACATATTATCAATGGCAAGTGTGGGATGCTTCCGGGATGTGGACAGACCTGTCCGACGGAGGGGGCTACAGCGGAACCACCACCTATCAACTACAAATTGATAATCTTAGCACGGGGCTAAACGCCACAGAATATCGCGTGGCTATTTGGAATGATGCGTTGGTTTGTCCAGAGTTTTCCGATCCGGCAAAACTAGAGGTCGTGCCGCTTCCCGCTGCTCCGATTTTGTCGAGTTCTAAATTTGGGTTTTGTATAGACGACAGCCCTACTGTTGGGGGCCTTATGGGAGCCATTGCAAGCAGCGTTTTGGTCTACGACTCATCCACTGCAACCAGCCCATTGGCGACTACAGATTTGTTGAATGCTGGAACCTACCATGTGAGTGCAATAGATGTCTTGGGGTGTGAAAGTACCAATCGTACAGAAGTGGAGGTGATTATTGAAGAAATCCTATTGGAAGAATCCAACATTCTACACCAAGAATGTGACCAAACAGACGGGGTTCTGGATCTTAAAGTGCTGACCAACCTTCGTGCGTTTGAGCCTACTATTTCTGCAAACCACACCCACCAACAGTTTGGTTATTTCTACGATGCCGCACACACCAACCCCTTGCCCGACCCTTCCAACCACATCAATGTAGACCCCTCAGATGGAATTACCCCATTGTTCACGCAAACTATTTATATAAAAATCGAATCTGTTTTTGATTCTGATGTGTTGGTTGTAGGAAGTTGCGAAGCCACCGCCGAAATTGTCTTAGAGACATCGCTTAGCCAAATTCCCACTTCCTTTAATACGTCCTTTTATGCTTGTGAAAGTGGCAACCCAGCTGAAATTGATGGGAAAACATCTTTTAACGCTTCTATCTTTAGCGACCTTAACACCGATCTTTTGGCCATTCCTGTCTTTGCCGCACAACCCAACTTGGTCATTCGCTATTACGGTTCAGAGGCGGATGCTCAAGACAAAGTAAATCCCATTCAAACTAGCATAGATTATATGAATCAAAATCCGGTAGCTGACGGTAATAATTGGACAGACGAAATTTGGGCCAATATTTCTGTTGAAGCCTCAGGGTCCTTTACTTGTTTTGGCTTTGCGAAAGTAGCAACCTTATACATAGAACGTTTGCCAATCGCCCACCCGATAAATGCACTAAAGGTGTGTGACAATGACAACGACGACGCCAACCTATACCCCTTTGACACCTCAACTGTAAACAGTCAGTTGCTTATGGGACAAACGGGGGTCGCGGTTTCTTTTTGGGACACTAGTGGAAACCTACTCTACAATGACGCCCTGCCCAACCCATACAACGCCCCTTCTCAAACATTAATTGCGCGCGTGGAAAACAATCCCTCATTGAATACCCCTGCCTGTTATGAAGAAAGGTCTTTTGGGTTTGTCATAGATGATGCCCCAGGTTTTTATCCCGTATCAGACTTTATATTGTGTGACGATAGTGATGGGCTTATTGATAATGCAGCAATTTTTGATACCCGCAACTTAGAGGCAGACATTCTGAACGGACAAGTAGGCATGGAGGTGTTTTACTACGACCCTCTTGGCAATGCCCTGAGCGCCCCTTTGCCTGAAGACTTTAAAACGGGTACTATTGATATTACGGTTGAAATTGTCAATCCTGCCAACCCCAGTTGTCCGGCAACGGGAGTGGTTTCGTTTGTGGTCAATGAAAATCCAGACTTTGAGTTAGATTCCGACAACGTGTTGTGCCTGAATGAGGTGTCTATGACCATCGGAATAAGCAACCCCGCGGACACATATGCCTATACTTGGGAGCTTGACGGAACCCCTTTGCCCGATGTGACCGAAGAAATTGAAATTTTTCAGGGTGGCACCTATAGCATTACAGCTACAAGCGCAGAAGGTTGTACAACAACCAAGTCCATCTTTGTATTAGAATCTGAACTCGCCCAACTCAGTCAAGGCGCCCTAATCGTCAGCGACCTAACGCCTAACAGCGAGAACACCGTCAGTGTAGATGTGACAATGCTTGGCGTTGGCGAATATGAGTATTCACTAGACTATGGCCTGCTTCAAGACAGCCCGACTTTCGAAAACGTTCGTCCCGGTATCCACGTGCTTTCTGTAAGAGACATAAACGGCTGTGGGACTGCTTATATTGACCTATCCGTAATTGGATACTACAAATATTTCTCCCCCAACAACGACGGCATCAATGACTATTGGAAGGTGTTGGGAATAGACGGCACCTTTTACAACAGCTCAAAGGTTTATATTTTTGACCGCTATGGGCGCTTGTTGTCACAGCTCCAAAACGATAGCCCGGGTTGGGACGGTTATTTTAAAGGCAGCCCCATGCCCGCCGATGACTATTGGTTTCGGGTGGAGCTAGATGATGGTCGCGCGTTTGACGGTCACTTTAGCTTAATGCGTTAAAACGCCTATCTTTACACAAACTATTTGAAATGGCTACATATACATGCAATCAGTGTGGCATGGCGGTCAACGCGAGTTGCGCCAAGTGTGACGCCCCTCTGCAAGACAGCAGCATCACCACAGACGACGGAAGTACTGTACAAGTATCTCAATGCCCTACTTGCGAGGGCATGATCAAATCTCCCTTGTGTTGCGGGGCTGATATGTCGTGTGAGGTATAAGGTTTTTTAACCCATGAAAAAAGCCCCTATAACTGTTTTTGGAGATTGGGCCGAAAGTGGCCGTGACCAAGGTATGGCTGCAGGACACCTTCCGGCAGTAAGCCATATGCTTGGGTTGGCGCTAGAAGGACTACAAAACTTTGATTTTGTTGATGCGGGCTGTGGCAACGGCTGGGTGGTGCGCAAAGTGTCACAATGGGCCCAATGTAGGAGTGCCACAGGAGTTGACGGGGCACAAAAGATGATTGAAAAAGCAAAGTCTATTGACGCCATCAACACCTATGTTTGTGCCGATCTGATGGACTGGCAGCCTCAAGTCCCCGTAGATTTGGTGCATTCGATGGAGGTATTTTATTACCTCCCCAAGCCCGATCTACTCCTCCAAAACATATACAAGCATTGGCTTAAAGACCACGGACGTCTTATCATGGGAATTGATTTTTATTCCGAAAACACCGTCTCACACAGCTGGCCCGAAGATTGTGGTATTGCGGGTATGCAGCTATTATCTGAAGCAGAATGGTGTGCGTTTTTTGAAAAAGCAGGGTTTACAGAAGTGCATTCTTGGCGCTTTGAGGCTAAAAAAGACTGGGCAGGCACGCTGGTAGTAATGGGGACAAAATAAAACCCCTTCAAATAGAAGGGGTTTAATCCGTGCAAAATATTATAAATACTTAATATACTGTAAGTTGAAAGTCAGACGAGACTATTAACTCTTGGTCTGGAGTCATTAAGTAGAATAACATTGAGCTGTATGTGTTAGATCCCTGTGGTGGAATTTCCACCGTGTACTCTTTGGGATCTGTTCCAGAAATTGTAAGGGCATTTGTGTCATATGCTGGATCAACATTTGGCCACACATCGTATTCTATTCTGAAACGTACGTCTATATCAACTCCAGACGTTGCGGCTGTAAATGTTACACTGCCTCCATTAGGAAATGATAAAGGATATATGTATTCATTGTTATTGGCGAACCCAGCCCAGCTCTGAGCCGAGGAGGGCCATAGGTAAGTTGCCCCAAATGGATCGTAAGTAACATTGCTTAATACGGCTCCATCAAAAGCTCCTGTGAAAAATGGGTTTGTTGAAGGGGCCCAGTCTGTACAAGGCACGTCTTCGGTGTACAACTGCGCGGTCCAGGTTTGGTTAAAAGCCGGGAAATCAAAATGTATTTCATTTTCGGAAAGGAAAGTAATGGTTTGGCAAAATCTAAATGGAAAAGTTCCAATACAAATTTGAAGTTCTTCAGTAGTGTTTAGTTCAATGTCAATGTCATCTCCGAAAGCATAAAAATCATTTTGTTCACACACATCATCAAGAGTAGTTCCAGTAATTCGGAATCCGTCATCTAAAAACATATAATAGTTTTTTTCATCATCGCAAGTACCACAAGTGTCTACCGTTTCAATTTGTTGAAATGTTTTGCCCTTAAGTCTTTCGAGGACCGTATCTTCTCCGTCGCCTACTGGGTCCCAGTCTTTACAGGGTGGTTCCTCCGTGTAACGTTGTGCTGTCCATGTTTCGCCAGCCGCAGGAAAGTCAAATTGTATTTCATCGTCAGAAAGGAAGGTTATCGTTTGACACAGGGACCCGAGACAAAGTGTGAGTTTTTGTGGTGTGTTTTCTTCCACTGTGGCACAATCTGCGCAATTCCCAATAGGTTGTATGTCATTCTGTTCACATACATCTTCATAGGTTGTACCTGTAATTTGTAATGCGTCTTTAGAAAAGATGTAGTAATTAATTTCATCTTCACAAGTTGCACAATCGCTTGTTTTTTCAACTTGTTGAAATGTACTTCCCTGAAGCCTTTCGAATACGTTTTGTTCCGGGGTTGGGGTTGGGGTTGGGTCGGGATCTTCTTCAGATGAAGATGAGCAAGCGCCCAGAACAAATAATAACAATAAGGATAAAATGTTTTTGGTGATTTTCATTGTTTGTTAGTTAGCTATGAATGCAATATATGTATAAGATTTACTATTATTAAATTTTTTGCCTCTTACTTTTTAATTTTTATGTGTTTGACGAGATTAGAGTTAATAATTTCAATATAATTCAATAATTAAACACAAAAGCGTCGAAAAATCAACGCTTTTGTGTATTTGTTTGGAAGTGCTAATCACAACTTGTACAGCTGTTAAAGCATACCGCGTCTAGAGTCATATTTCCTTCTACTTGCAACACCCGATTGGTGTAAATATCCGTGGTCTGAGTACATGGAGAGCCGGGCTCAAAGCTTTCTTCAACAGCTTGATTGTCAAGAATAAATTTGTATTGAAGCTGTCCAGGGATCACCTCTATGGTGGTTGTATATACGCCGTCCCCGTCTTCGTCTGTCATAGTATTACATGTGCCACACCAATCATTAAATGAGCCAAAGACACCTACGTTGTTGTATTCTCCCTCGTAAGCAGACATGTCAACAGAAAGCGTAACTGAAGCGAGGGTGGATGCGTTGTACTGGAAGACTCTGAAGTATTGTACTTTGTTGTCCTGGATATACACGTTGGCGTGATTTTGTTCGACGGTAGTTTCGCTTCCGTTATTGACTTGTAGGGAAAAGCCAGAGGTAATCCAATCTCCGTCAATGGGGTTTCCTTCCTGATTGATGAATTTTAACGGCACACCCCACTCAAGCAATACACTCACTTGTTCGTTTTCAGCAAACCAATTGGTGAGGAATCCTGCCAGTTGCTCTTTTCCATCGATGGTGAGCTCGCCCCCAGGGGCTTCAATCCGTATGTTGTCGGCGGCAAGTGCCACAATGCCCTCCACATCGCCATCGGCATGCAATGCGCACCATTGTTTCCAAATGGAAACGCTGTTTTGACTGCCTTGGATAAAAGTGTTTTCTCGATCACCAGCAAATCCAAATTGTGAGGCGTCTTGGGCGTGTAAAGCAATCATTGGAAATGCCATTAGCGACAGGATCAAAAGTTTAATTTTTTTCATGTTTTGTTGTTTTTAGTTTATTACAGTTGTTTTTTTTTGATTAATAAGTAAAAAGCCTAAGCCTTTCTGTTAGTTGAGCCTAATATATAAAAAAGTGGCGTGTTTATATGCGTAATGATTACAGCTTCCCTTAGCGCATAGGCTTTTTAGGGGTGTTTAATCGTCTTATGTCTGCAAGTTTTCTTAGCCGCTTTCGTAAAGTTGCCGTAATACTTTGTCTGGCCTGGTTGTTAAACTAGGTGCTGAGGTTGTACGCTCTGGAGAGGTTAGTGTTGTGTGTTTGGATCGTAATTATTGGATTTTACTTGGTTCACAATATGAACCATTTTGGTTTCCTTTGTGAACCAAAGGTAAAAACTAGATTTTTTGGGTTTAACCCTGGTTCAAGTTCTTTTAGGACCATTGTTTTGAATTGTTATATGTAGAAAATAAAAAACTGTTCCCCCAATAATTGTCCATACAATATCATTCCAATCAAAAACCCCTCTTCCCGGAGTGTAAATTGTTATGAACTCATTTCCAATTAGACCAATCATAGAAATGATTATTGACAACTTTAATCTATTTCTGTAAATAGATGTATTAGGTTTAAAAATCTCTGGAATGGTTACATAAAACATACTTGGAAGACCAATACCTGGAAGGAAGTTGGGAATTACTCCAAGAAAATAAATTATAAGGTCATTTCCTCCTTCATAATTTGGTCTGATGTAATCTTGAACTAATCCGAATGTTAAAAATGTAACTCCGAAAACTATGTAATACAAGTATTTTCTGTTCATCTTCTTTCAAAAATAAATATTTTGGTTCACAAATTGGTTCACACTTAAAGTCCTGAAA
>JBMYLY010000003.1:0-54986 GCA_049596815.1 Flavobacteriaceae bacterium
ACAGCTTGCATTGCGTCTTCAAAAAAGTAGATTTTTTGAGACGTATAGTTTTTCATTTGCTGAACCCTGGCTTGGTGGTGAGCAACCGGTACAATTTTCTACTTCCATTTCTCAAACTACCCAATACAGGTACAATTTTATGACCGGAAGGGCCGATACGAGCCAATATTTCAAGATTCGAGGTCTCACACTCGGTCTTGCCAAACGATTGAGAGTACCCGATGATTATTTTACTTTATCACAATCTATTGGCTATCAATACTATGACCTGAACAACTATTTTACAGGTCTTTTTACCTTCGGAGACGGTGTATCCAACAACTTGTACTACTCGATCGCATTGTCTAGAAACAATACTTATACCAACCCTATTTTCCCGTTAGGTGGATCTCAATTTTCTATCAGTGCCAAACTGTCTTTCCCTTACTCACTAGTCAATGGTGTAGACTATGCCAACTTGGGTGATTTGCCTGAATATCAAAACGAAGATGGAACACCCGATGTGTCAAAAATCGACCAAGAAAAGTATCGTTGGTTGGAGTTTTACAAACTCAAATTTTCAGGAAGTTGGTATAGCCGTATTGTTGACAAACTTGTGTTAAAAACGCATGCCGAATTTGGCTATTTGGGTGCTTACAATAACGACAGAGGCATTATACCGTTTGAACGCTTTTATTTGGGCGGAGACGGGCTCTCTCAGTACGCACTTGATGGGCGTGAAACGGTTGCTATGCGAGGATATGAAAATCAATCTCTTTCAGATCAGGACGGATCAACGATTTACAACAAATTTTCGTTGGAGCTGAGGTACCCCATCACCTTAAAACCCTCTGCTTCTATTTATGCGTTGAGTTTTTTGGAGGCTGGAAATGCTTACAACAATTTTCAGCAATATAACCCGTTTGATATGAAAAGGTCTGCAGGATTTGGGATTCGAATATTTATGCCTGCTTTCGGGCTTTTGGGCATAGATTTTGGATATGGTTTCGACAGTGATGTAAGTGGCGATTTGTCACCGCATGGTTGGGAAACCCATTTTATTATTGGGCAGCAATTCTAGTATAATGAAACGTATTTTGTGTTTGGTGTTTGGTTTGGTAGGGCTCATGGCTCAGGCCCAACAACAAGTACGCATAGGTTTTTTAGATATCGATCGCGTTTTGGCGGGTGTGTCTGAGTACCAAGCCTCCAATGCCCAATTGGAAACCAAAATTGCACTCTGGAAAGAAGAGGTAGAAACCAGGCAAAAACAAATCGACACCCTTCAGAAAGCACTTGACGCAGAGCGACCTTTGCTTACACAAGAAATCATTGAAGAACGCACAGAAGACATCGCCTTTGAACAAGAACAACTCGACGCATTCAAGCAAAAACGCTTTGGGCCAGAAGGAGATTGGATGGCTCAAAAAGTGATTATCCTTCAGCCGGTTCAAGATAAAATATTGGATGCTGTTCGCGAAGTTGCTGACAATAGAAAACTGGATTATGTATTTGACAGAAGTGCTGAAATTTTGGTGTTTCATTCGGAAAAAAAATACGATATTAGCGAACTTGTTATTCGATACATAGAACAAGAAGACAAGAAAAAAGCTCGCGAGGAACTCGTTGAGTCTCGTAAGCAAGAGCAAAAAGCCGAACGAAATCCGGCTGCAGAGAAAAGACGTCAGGCCTTAGCCGAACGCAAAGCCGAGCGAGAACGTAAATTGGCCGAACGAAAAAAAGAAAAGGCTGCAAAAAAGAACAAAGACACACCTGAAACTCAGGAAGAAATAAAAAAGAAATTAAGCCCTGAAGAAAAAAAGGCAGAACGTGAAAAAATCTTGCAACAAAAAAAAGAGGAGCGCATCAAAGCGCTAGAAGCAAGAAAAAAAGAACTCGAAGAGAAGAGAAAACAAGCAAAAAAGTAAATTTAATTTAAGAATACAATGAAAATAAAACCTTTACATTATTTAGCTAGCTTATGTGTTGTATTGATGAGTTTTACGACTCAGGCTCAAAGCAAAGTAGCTCACATCGATTTCCAAAAATTGGTAAGTGAAATGCCCGAAGTCATCGCGGCGCAAGAAGAAATCCAAAAATTGGAAAAAGACTACACCAACGAAATTGAAGCTTCATTCAAAGAATATCAGACCAAATTGCAGAACTACTCTGCTGATGCTGAAAACCAAACCGATTTGACCAACCAAAAAAGACAACAAGAGTTGGCAGGTATGGAACAAAACATTCAACAATTTCGTCAAACGGCTTTGCAAGACGTACAAACCAAGCAAGCTGATATGTTGCGTCCGCTAATCGAAAAAGCACGTACTACCGTGCAAAGTGTAGCCAAAGCACAAGATTTTGACTATGTATTGGACGCCAGCCAAGGCTCTCCAGTAATTATGTCGGAAGGAAAAGATCTAATGGCAGATGTCAAAAAAGAATTGGGCATCTAACAGAAATCTTTGTTTACTGAATTAAAAAAACTGTCCACATCGGGCAGTTTTTTATTTTTGCTCTATGGACAATGCTCCCATCGGTATTTTTGACTCCGGCATTGGTGGTCTTTCAATTTTGAATGAAATAGCAAGGTTGTTCCCCAACGAAGATCTAATCTATGTGTCTGACAATGCACACGCACCCTATGGTGCCTTAGCAGTAGAGGCCATTCAAGAAAGAAGTCATGTGATTGCCCAATGGTTTTTGGAACAGCATTGCAAACTTGTGGTCGTGGCATGCAATACGGCAACTACCAATACAATAACTGGGTTGCGAAGCCATTTCAAAATCCCTTTTGTAGGTATAGAACCTGCCATCAAACCAGCAGCCCTCCAAACCAAAACAGGCGTAGTAGGTGTGTTGGCCACCAAAGGAACTCTGGCCAGCGATTTGTTTTACCAAACCGCCCAAACCTATGCCAACGGAATAAAAATAGTGGAGCAAGAAGGCAAAAACCTCGTCAGCATGATAGAATCGGGGAACATTGATGGAGCGCCCATGGAGGACCTTTTGCGGGAATATGTGACCCCGATGCTTGAGGCAGGAGCAGATCACTTGGTTTTGGGATGTACACATTACCCCTTTTTAATTCCTTTCCTACAAAAGATATTACCTAAAGAAGTGCAGATTGTAGATTGTAGTCCTGCGGTGGCCAAACAAGTGGGTCGCATTCTTGAAAAATATCAGTTGCTGTCTTCTCAAACCCAAAAAGGAACAACCCGTTTTTACTGTACAGGCTCACAAAAGACTTTGGCCCAACACACATCTACAGACACGCCTATTCAGGCACTCAATCGCTAGCGAAACCAGTCAGCGTAGTGTAAATAATTGTTGGCGATACGCTGAATTTCTCCCTCGAGTAATTCTTGGGAAACTTCTTTGATTTTTCTTGCTGGCACCCCTCCAAAAACAGTTCCAGTCGGTACCCGAGTCCCTTGAGGAACCACGGCTCCTGCGGCTATAATAGTATTGGACTCGACCACACAATCATCCATCACAATAGCACCCATCCCGATGAGAACATTGTCATGAATCGTACAGCCATGTACGATGGCATTGTGACCTACAGACACATTGTTACCGATTTGGGTAGGGCTTTTTTGGTAGGTGGCATGGACTACTGCCCCGTCTTGTATGTTCACTCTGTTTCCAATTCGAATGCTGTTCACGTCACCACGCACCACAGCCTGGTACCACACAGAACAATCGTTGCCCATGACAACATCGCCAATCAGCGTGGCGTTCTCGGCAAAAAAGCAATTTGATCCATAGATTGGGGTTTTCTCTCGAACTGTTTTTAAAAGCATATCTAAAAGTAATAAATCACAGGCACTCTTAAACCCAATGATTGCGTATTTTAGCATCAAAATTGCTATATGTACAACTTTCGTATTGAAAACACCGACCAAAAAGAGCGGATTCGCTTGTGTAGCGACACCGTTTTGTCGGACAAAACGGTTTCATTCCAAAACATAGACGATGCTGCAGATTACCCCTTGGTGCAGCAGCTATTTTACCTGCCTTTTGTAAAAAGTGTGCAACTCACTCCAAATCACATTGAGTTGGAGCGTTTTTCCATATTGGAATGGCATGAAGTACAAGAAGAAGTCAAAGAACAAATCACAAATTTTCTTAATCAGGGAGGTTTGATAGAAAAAGCCTCACAGCCCAAAGCAGCTGTTACCGTTTATGCAGAGAGTACACCCAATCCTGCGGTGATAAAATTTGTTGCTAATAAAATGTTGGTCACTCAAAGTTTTGAAGCAAAGAACATAGATGAGGCCCAAGGTGCCCCATTGGCGGTGGCTTTGTTTCACATGCCTTTTGTAAAGGAAGTCTATATAGACGAAAATTTTGTTTCGGTTAGCAAGTTTGAGGTCACCCCCTGGGAAGAGGTTGTACAAGATGTGCGCAACTTTATCAGAGATTTTCTGGTGGAAGGCAAATCGGTAGTCGATCAGCCACAAAACACCCAAACGTCTGAAACAGAAGCCATCCAACACGAAGGGGTTTCTTTAGAAATTGTAAAAATCATAGACCAATATATCAAACCTGCCGTAGCCTCTGATGGTGGTAACATTGTGTTTGATTCTTACGACGAGGAAACCCAGTCGGTTCAGGTCATTTTGCAAGGTGCCTGTAGCGGTTGTCCGTCCTCTACCTTTACGCTTAAAAACGGAATTGAGCAAATGCTTAAAGAAATGCTACCGGGGAAGGTGGCACAAGTCACGGCTCTTAACGGTTAGTTTTCGGGAGCCCTAAAGCGTCTTTTTTGCTTGGAGTTACCTGAAAAGATTTCAAATACTCAGGGTCGAAATAGGCCAAATCTTCAAAATCTCCTTGCTGATATTTTTGGTAAGATAGCGCAACCATGTGCGTGGCGCTTGGAAAACTTTCTTTATTGGGAAAATACAAGTTTTGATGTGGTGCCAAAATGCGTTTGCATTTTTTAATGCCCGTTCCCACAAAGAACACACTCCCCTGGTTGGCCCATTGCGTAAAGCTATCCTGGGAAAGCACATGAGGCGTTGCCGCTTGGACGAGATTGTGTTTGGTGTCATAAACCGCAACATACACCTCATCGCGTCGTGCGTCTAGGACAGGCAATATGTATCCACTTTCTTTCTGAATTTCTTGCGCCAAAATAACGAGTGTCGGCAAAGCGATCAACGGAATGTCGCACCCAAAACACAATCCTTTGGCAGCGCCTACGCCAATGCGTAAGCCTGTATAGGAGCCCGGACCGGAACTCACTGCCACCGCAGACAAATCGGAGGGGGTCAGGCTGTGGGATTGTAAAAGCTGATGAATATAAGTATGTAGCAACTTGGAGTGCTGATAGTCCTGATGGTTAGACTGTTCCACACCTACAAGTTGGCCATCAGTGGCCAAGGCTACAGAACACTGCGTGGTTGTGGTTTCTATATTTAGGATATGCGTTGGCATGCCCAAAAATAGAAAACAAAGCCCAATCTGTTTATATTTAGGTTATGGGAATCCCAAAATAAAGTTCCAATACTTTGACCTTAAAAATATAGTCGTATTTGGTGCGGACAACCTCCGATTGCGCGGCTTCATATTGCTGTTTGGCACGGCTAAATTCAAAAGCTGTAGCAGCACCCACCTCAAATCGATCTTGGGCATAGGCAAAGGCCTTTTGTCTGGAGTCAAGGGTCTTTTGGGCAGCCACAAAAGCCTGCAAAGCACCACGTGCATCGTTGTAAGCTTGGTTTACGGTATTCTCCAAATCCAATACTTGTTGCTTGTACTGATATTCAGAACGTGACACATTGATTCGAGAGCGATCTACATTGTTTTTTGCAACAAACCCATTGAGAATCGGAATGTTGAGGCTCAACCCAAAGTTGTGACCGTCGTTGAGCTTAAACTGCTCGTCCAACGGCAGTGGTCCTGCCACTTCTTGTACAGGAACAGGCCGAACCACAGCCGCACCAGTGGATTCCACAAATCCAATAGGCACCAATTCATCAACACCAGTACTGACCAACCTGTCTGTATAAGCAATGCGGGAGCTATAGCTGTAGAAACCAGATAGCCTGGGCTTGGTAGCTGCCTTGGCAATCCCCAAATCGGTTTGCGCGATCTCTACATTGGTTTGTGCCAACTTGATATCGTCACGGTGTTCCATGGCTTTTTGCACCAATTCTTGAGGAGATTTGTTTAAAATGGTTTCGCTGACCAAAGGAAACTCCTCTTCGGCTATGGAAAAATTTTCGTAGTCTTCAATCAGCAGTAGCTGTGCCAAAGAAATTTTGGCCAGTCTAAAGTTGTTCTCCGCAACAACGGTTTGTTGTTCTTGTGCGGCCAAGGCAGCGCGAATTTCGAAAAGATCTCCTTCGGGAAGTATCCCCGTTTCGACTTGTTCGATGGTGCGTTCCAATTCTTCTTGGCTAATGACAAGCTGAGCCTGCTCGGTACGCAATACCTCACGACTAAACAATGCTTGTAAATAACTGTTGGCAACCAACAACACCACATCGGTTTTCATGTCTTCGAGCTGGTATTGATTGGCCAAAATGGCAAGGTTCGAACGCATCAAACGCAACACATTTTGTCGGCCATTGTAAATATCAACCCCAACATTCAGAGAAGCATTTGTAAACTGTGTGGTTACATCTTCAAAAAGACCCGTGGTGATGTTTTGATTGAGCCCTATGTTCCAAGAATGGCCGGCAGAAAGGTTGAAGGAAGGTAAAAAATTACCCACCGCATCGCGCTTGCCGGTTTCAGCATCCAATACACTTAAATAGGCTTGTTTAATCTGAAGGTTGTGCTCAAGTGCATGCTCCAAAGCATCGCGTAAGGTCCAAGAATTGTCTTGGGCAAAGGCAATGCCTGAAAGCCATAAAAAAGAAAGGGCTAAGATTCGTGTTTTCATGGTGATGATTTTAGTCCTCATCGGATTGTTCGTCTCGTTCTTCTGTTTTGTTCCAAACTTTGATTTGATCTTCCTTGTCCAAACCACTTAGGATTTCGACATTGATGCCATCAGAAACACCCAATTCTACATCGCGTCGTTCAAATTTTTGATCTCCGACCATCACTTGTACATATGGGTCTTGCGTCTTACTGTCAAATTGCAACAAAGCCTCCCGAATCGCAGGAATGCTATCTTTTTGGCTTAGGACCAACGCGGCATTGGCACTGTAGCCAGCACGTACTGTAAAGTCACTTGGCAAAAACACGTCTGCCTCAATGGTAAACTGAACGGTGCCTTGCTCCTCCTCTCCTTTTGGTGCGATAAAGCGAAGGGTGGCATCGAGCTCTTTATCTTCTACTGCACCCAAGCTAATGGTAAGGTTGACACCTGGTTCAATTTTTGCCACTTCCGACTCGTCTACCTTGCCTTCAAAAATCATTTTGGTGAGGTCCGCCACAGAAGCAATGGTAGTTCCTGCGTTAAAATTGTTGGACTCTATCACCTGATCTCCTTCTTTAACTGGAATCTGCAGTACCGTGCCTGAAACTGTTGCTCTGATATTGGTGTTGGCCGAGGTGGCACCACCAGCAGAACCTTCTTTAATGATTTTTAGGTCGTTTTCTACATTTGACAATTCTTGTTGGGCTTGGTTAAAACTCAATTCAGCGGCATTGAATTCACGCTCGGAGATAATACCCCTTTCAAAAAGCCGTTGGTTTCGTGCAAAGTCTTTTTCGGCATTTTTTATTACCAACTTGGCATTTTCGACCCGCCCTTGGGCGCTGTTGAGGGTTTGCTCGTTGGGTACGACTTTAATTCGTGCCAAAAGGTCTCCTGTCTGAACTTGATCGCCCTCTTCTACCAAAATATTTTGGATAATCCCAGAAATCTGGGGTTTGATTTCCACTTCATCTTGAGGGATGATTTTTCCGGTTACCAAAGTTTTTTCGACAATATTGGTCACAAACAAAGTCTCCGTATCATAGACTGTTGAAGATTTGGCGTTGGTCTTGACAAAATAGGCCATGGCAAAAAGCACACCGCCAGTGGCAAGTGCAATTCCGATATATTTTAAGATTTTCATGTTTCTTGGGTTATTAAATTTAATGTTATTCTTCTCTTAATGCTTCAATAGGTTTAATACGGACAGCCCGCTGTGCGGGTATCATTCCGATGAGGGTTCCCAAAACCACCATCAATGCCAAAGCACCGAAAATAAAGGAGATGGGTACTGTGGGGTTGGTATATGGAAATGTGCTGTTGTCTGCGGTCAGTGCGTTGATAATGGCCAAGACAAAAGCGCCCAAAACGATTCCCATTACACCTGCTACCAAGGTTAAAAAAACAGATTCCAAAACAATCTGGCTTCGCACTTCAGACGGGGTAGCCCCTAAAGCACGGCGTACACCCAGTTCCTTGGTGCGTTCACGAACAGATATCAGTAAGATGTTACCAATACCAATCACGCCAGCCAGTATGGTAGCAATTCCAACCACCAAGGATAACAATGTCATCCCCTTGGAAAAACCGACAATTCGATTAAAAATTTCCCCCAAATTGAAGGTGCCAAAAGCACGCTCATCTTCAGGGTGCACACGATACTTAGCACGCATGACGGTTTTGACTTCTTCCTCTACCGCAAGTATGTCTGCGTCGTCATAGGCTGCCAAAGCAAACCAACTGACTTCATCGCCGGTGTTGTAGAGTTGCCTAAATGTGGTAAAGGGAATAAAAATATCAGAGTCACTTTCAAAGCCTCCACCCGGCACATATTTATGGACACCAATGACCTGAAAATACACCCCACTAATGCGTATGTAATCTCCAATGGGATTTTCATCTTTTTCGAACAATTCGGCTTGAGTGCGCTCGCCAATCACACAAACTTTTCTGCTATGTTCGATATCTGCTTGATTGATAAAACGTCCCCCGTCATAAATGTATTTGGTTGCGATTTTTGTGAAAATAGGATAGTCGCCATAGATGGTGTAGGCCCCGCCGTTGTCCTTTCGGACAACGTTGGGAGCGTTGCTGCCAAAAATGCCTCTGGCATTTCGCGGGGCTATGTATTGAAGTTCAGGTATCCGATTGGACAAATGTTGGGCATCCTCAATTTTGAGCTGTAAGCTTCTTCCGGTTTTAAAGCCTTCGTAGGGCATGCTGGTGTTTTGAGCCCACAGAAACATGCTATTGATAGCCACATTTTGAAACTGGCGATCAAATCCGTTGTCGAGGCCTTTGGCCGCGCCCGAAAGGGTTATGTAGATGAAAATTCCCCATAACACGCCCACTACCGTCACGATGGTGCGCAGTCTGTTTTTTCGAATAGATCCGAAAATTTCTTGCCAGGTATCTCTATCAAAAAGGATTTTAAGCATCACTCATCTCTAAGGGCAACAATAGGTTTGATTTTGGCAGCGCGCTTGGCGGGTACATAGCCTGCGATGGCACCAAATAAAATAAGTATGAAGGTGGCAAAAACTGCGGTGCCCATATGAATCTGAGGATTGATGATAAAATAATCCTCAAGGCGATCCCCTATCAGTGCCAAAGTGCCAACCCCAGCCAAAAGGCCTATGTATCCGGCTACAGTTGTGATAAAAATAGACTCGTGCAAAATCATACGAATCACCGATTTGGGCGTGGCGCCAATGGCTTTGCGAATACCCAGTTCTTTGGTGCGCTCCCGAACAACATATACCATAATGTTGCTGATGCCAATAATCCCTGCAATGAGGGTACCAAGCCCAACAAAGGTGACTATGTATTGCAAAACACCTGCAAAATCTTGGTTTTGTTTGAGGTCGTCGGCAACATTGCGAATGTAGATACCGGCAGGGTCCGAGGGGTCAACGCTGTGTTTGCGTTTTAAGAATCGCATCATCTTTCCTTCTAATTGCAAGGCACCTGCATGACCGATTTCAGGTCTGAAAGACAACACAATCTGATCGATTTCGTCTGTGCCACTCAACAATTGTTGTCGGGTAGTATATGGAATATACACCATCCGCTCTTCGTTGTCTCCCCCTTCGTCTTTATACACTCCAACAACTTTAAATGCAATATCATTGAGCTCAACATATTTTCCCATGGGCGGCTCCTTTCCAAACAAGTCTTGAGCGACCAAACGACCGATGACAGCATTTTTGGTCCGGTTTTCCACATCGGATTGGTTGATATAGCGACCTTTGGTGATAATGGTTTTTTCTACCGCTTGGTGAGAAGGGCCTATAGCACGTACCGAATAGGTATTGCTCTCGTTCTTATGCCTGACCAAGGCACTTCGTGAAATGCGAGGTGTGATGCCTTCGATAAGTAAGCCATATTGGTCTTGCAAGTCTTGAAGGTCATCATTTCTAAAAATGATACGTCTTCGGGATTTAAATCCTTTGTAGGGTTTGGTGGTTTGGGCAGGATAGACCCAAAGGGTATTGGTGGCGTCGTCTAAAAAGAAGGTTTTAAAGGCGTTTTTCAACCCATTGCCAAACCCAAAGAGCGTGACAAAAATAAAAATCCCTAAGGCTACTGTAAAACCAGAGAGCGCCGTACGCAATTTGTTTTTGCGTATGGTTTCAAAGATTTCGATCCAGCGGTCTCTATTCCACATGGGCTAGGGCGTTGACTTGTTCGATTCGTTTGTCGTCGACAATCACCCCGTCCTTAAGTTGTACAATGCGTTTACACATATGAGCAATGTCGTGTTCGTGAGTAATTACGATGATGGTTTTTCCTTGATTATTAATTTCTTGAATAAGTGCCATCAGTTCGTAAGAAGTTTTGGAGTCAAGTGCGCCTGTAGGCTCATCTGCCAAAAGCACTTTTGGGTCGGCAGCCAAGGCACGGGCTATGGCCACACGCTGTTTTTCCCCACCGGAAAGTTCACTTGGTAAATGGTGCGTGCGTTCTGCCAGGCCTACTTTGGCCAATTGTTCGGCGGCTTTGGATTGGCGTATTTTTCTGGAAACCCCTTGGTAGTACAATGGGAGAGAAACGTTTTCGAGGGCCGTTTTATAGCTAATCAGATTAAATGATTGGAAAACAAAACCCAAAAACTTGTTTCTGTACTGAGCAGCTTGGGTTTCAGACATGTTCGCAATTCGGGTGTTGTCTAGCATATAGGTGCCTTGGTCGGCCTCGTCCAACATGCCCAAAATGTTGAGTAGTGTAGATTTTCCTGAACCCGAGGCCCCCATGATGGCTACCAAGTCCCCTTCTTTAATTTTAAGATCTATCCCTTTGAGTACATGCAAAGGATTGCTATCCAAATTGTAGGATTTGTGAATATTTTCTAGTGTGATCATAAGCAAATAGGCCGTTTATGGATTGGGCTGTGTAGCGTTACTGTGATATGTAACGAAAGACTACACTGTTTGTTACAAAAATACTTATTTTTTGTACACCCTAGTGTAAACTATATATCCCACCACAGCTACCAATAAGTAAGGAATGACCATAAGATAAACGATGCCGTCGTTGAGTTGCTCGGCGGTTTTGGCGTTTGCCCCGGTCTCCAATACTGCTCTGCACATGGAACATTGTGCTGCTACCGACTGCATGGAAGAAAAGAGTACAATGATA
Source organism: Flavobacteriaceae bacterium (assembly GCA_049596815.1). Taxonomy (GTDB): domain Bacteria; phylum Bacteroidota; class Bacteroidia; order Flavobacteriales; family Flavobacteriaceae; genus UBA724. The sequence continues at coordinate 11,498 of JBMYLY010000003.1, forward strand.
GCTATAAACAAAAAACGCCTCATGTGTAATAGGGTGAAATCATAAGATAAACCACCACACCCGTCACCGTTACATACAACCAAATAGGGAAGGCAAAACGAGCTATTTTTTTGTGTGATACGAAGTCAGACAGGCTCGCTTTGGCATATGCCAACAACACCAAGGGAATGAGCACTATCGATAATATGATATGAGAAATCAAAATCACAAGGTAAAGCATTCGCATACCATCAGGGCCACCATATGGGGTGGGGTCGGATGTCATATGATAGGCTATATACATCACCAAAAAAGCAAGTGACAACAATATGTTGACTTTCATGATGCGCTCATGGAGCAGTCTTCTGCCATTTTTGATGGCCACTAAGGCAACAACCAACAACACTGCCGTTAGGGCATTGATTGTGGCATAAACGGGAGGAAGTTGGTCTAAAGGTTCCACATTGGGAATGCGCACCCGAAACAAAATGGCCACTACTACAGGAATGGCAATGGAGGTCAATAGTATCAGTCTGTTGTATGTCTTCGTCTTATTCATCATCAAGCAATTTTTTAATGTCTTTCAACAACATATCGGTACCCTGCTCTGGAACATCGTCCTCGTCTATTCCTAAATAATACACGATGGGGTTTCCATGAGCATCGGTCCGAGAACGAAGATAGCCTTTTTTGTCCACCAAAGCGAAATAGCCTTGGTGCTCAAAACCCCCAGCAACATTGGGATTGATACCGGCAAAAATGTTAAACCCTGTGTTGGCCAATCCATAAATGTAATCTTGTGGGCCTGTTAAAAAATGCCAATTCGAACTAAAAACCTCATAACTTTCGGCATAGCGTTTAAGCTGTTCGGGCGTATCTGTTTCGGGGTCGATGGTGACAGAAGCAATCCCAAAATCTTCACGATGACCGAAGGCTTTTTCCAAGCGTTTCATGTTTTGGTTCATCTTCGGGCAAATGGTTGGACAGGTGGTAAAGAAAAACTCAACCACAAAAACTTTCCCCAAAAAATCGTCATTCGTAATGGGTAGGTTGTCCTGATTGGTAAGCACAAATTCAGGTACTTTTTTAGGTTCCCCGTTTAGCTTTATATATGCCAAATCCTTTTTACTCATACGATCGGATTCTACCCAAGAACGGTTCTGAATTTGATCGACAATTTTGGGTACAAACCATATGCCAAATACCAAAATAATGAAAGAAATCCCTATGTAAGCATTTTTTTTCATAGACGCCACTAACGGTCTGCGTTGTATTTCTTTAAAGCCAATCGGTATTCTGCCAAAATGACTTTGACATCATCTACCATATTGTTATTGATGTCTGCTACCGAACGTGCATCATAACCCAAAAATTCATTATCATCACGACCCCGTAGGTCACCATTTTTATCAATGATAAACACGTAGGGCGTACTCATAGTCTGGTCTAACTCATATGGAAGATTTAGACTGGTATACAAATGTTCTAGCTGCACATCAGCGACATAGGCAAAATTCCAACCAGAAAGGTCTGTGCCTGTACTGCCCGACAACTCAGCCGCCAAATTGCGACAAGCTTCCTCCGTGCCTTGGGGTTGCAACATCACGAACTGAAAGTCTTTAAAATCCTTGAACCGCTTGTATATTTTTTGATTTAAGTTCAGGGCATTTCCCTTTTTGGTGGCAACATCTGTCCCTAAAAAACCCAATATGGTTATCCGGTCTTTAAAGTGTATTTCTGTATAGGTAGAAAGTTCAACTACGGTATTGGACCGAACGGGAAGTTTAGCAAAATGATTAACGCCCGAGGCAAAAAACAAGTACACGACCAGTGGCAATACAAATAAAACCGTCAGTACGATGTACTTTTTCACAACAAGAAGTTAAAAATTCCAGGCCATGAAGCCATTGATCATGGTATCATAGATATAGTCGGCCTCCAAAAGCAAAATAAATACCAAATAAGGAATCAAGATAAGTAAAGGAAGTACTATTGAGCTTGTAAAACTTCGCTTTTCGTCACGTAAGTGCATAAAGTCCCATGCAATATAATACGCTTTGATGATGGTAAGGATAATAAAAATCCAATTGAGCCATTTCATTCCCAAAAAAGGATTCATCAAGGCTGCCGGCTTCAAGATTCCAAGTACCACCTCTATAATAGTTACGATGGAAAGAAAAATGAGTACGCCCCAAATTTTTTGTTGGTTGGACTTAAAAGTAAGAAGCCCTCTGAAAATCGATAATTTGTGTGCTGCCGCCATATTATACCAAATAAAAGAATGTAAATACAAATACCCAAACCAAGTCAACAAAGTGCCAGTAAAGACCTACTTTTTCGACCATTTCATAGTGCCCTCTTCTTTCGTATGTGCCAATGATCACATTGAAAAAAATAATCAAATTGATAAGCACGCCCGAAAATACGTGGAATCCGTGAAAGCCAGTGATAAAAAAGAAGAAATTGGCAAACAATCGATTTCCATATTCATTTCGGATAAGGTTGGCGCCCTCTACCACATATACAGCTTGATTTAGTTTTTGAAGGGAAGCCTCTCGATCAAGCACAATCTTATGGCCCTTTTCGTCGAGTTGTTCTGTTTTGACCCTAAGACTTTCGTTGGCCGTAAAGCCAGCAACCACCTCTTGCACCGAATAGGTAGGCAAAGCAGACTCTGATGAAAACCAAAGACCATTTTTTCTTTGATGTTGGGTACGTTCTGTAGGGATATCAGCCGCAAACGATTCAAGTGCCACACGTTTGCCCGTACCGGCATTGACAAATTGAAGAATTTGCCCACCCTTGGTCTCCACAGCGCCATATTGGCCTTTGATAAAGTTTTTCCACTCCCAAGCCTGAGAACCTAAGAAAATTGCACCTCCAACAATAGTCAGTAGCATATAAAACGCTACTTTGTTTTTCTTCATATGATGACCTGCATCTACTGCCAATACCATGGTCACAGAAGAAAAAATGAGAATAAAAGTCATCAAAGCCACATAATACATGGGCGCGTCTACACCATGCAAAAAAGGAAAGTGGTTAAACACTTCGTCGGCTATGGGCCAAGAGTCGATAAACTTGAATCTTGAAAATCCGTAGGCGACCAAAAATCCGGAAAAAGTTAAGGCGTCAGAAACGATGAAGAACCACATCATCATTTTGCCATAGCTGGCATTCAGGGGTTTGTTGCCCCCGCCCCATACTTTTTCGTTTTCTGATTGATTGGTTAAAGTTGCGTCCATAAAGTTGTGTTGCGTATCAGGTGTACAAAAATAGTTGAATTATCGTAAAAAGTATAAAAAGACAAACAAATAGAGCCATAAAAAGCCTAAGAAATGCCAGAAAGTGTGGGCAAGCGAAAAACCGAGGGGGTTTTCTTGATATTTATCCCTGTAATGATTGGTCAGTACAACCGCCAACACGACCAAGCCGCCTGCCAAATGAGCTAAGTGAACAAGCACCAATACATATAAAAAAGAAGTGGTAACATTGCTTTCCGCACCAGTGAAATAATATCCCTCTGCTATCAAACTGCCAAAACCTTGAAACTGCAAAACCACAAAAGCCAAAGCGAGTGCTAGCGTAATCCACAGACCTTTTCGACTGGTCGCATTGTCTACATTTAAGTTTTTCTTGGCCCACCAAAAAGTGAGACTGCTCAACACAATCACAAGTGTACTCCAATAAAAAGCAGCGGGCAATACGAACTGTTCCAACCAATCGGGACGAGATTTACTTACCACATAGGCGCTTGTCAAACCACCAAAAGTCATTGTGATGCTAATCATGGAAAACCACAACATCATTTTTTTGGCGCGTATTTGATTGGGCTCTAGACTCATTTAAAGAATTTTATCAATGACATAAATGATTTGAATCACGGAAATATATAGAATGCTAACAAACAACAAGCGCTTGGCAGTTCCAGTATCTCGTTTTTGGTAAAGGCGCATGGCCGCCACCAACATAAACAACCCACAAATAGCTACCAAGATGGCTGCGGGCACAGACAATGTGAGCCTGTCTGTAATACCAAAAACGGGGGTCACAGAAATCACTATGGTCCACAGCGTATACAGTATGACTTGCAAGGCAGTTCCGCGGTCTCTTTTGCCAGTAGGCAACATATTGATCCCCACACGCTGATAGTCGTCATACATCATCCAACCAATGGCCCAAAAATGGGGAAACTGCCAAAAGAACTGAATCATAAACAAGGTACCAGCTTCCAATCCGAAAGACCCTGTGGCAGCCACCCAACCCAACATAAAGGGAATCGCACCAGGAAAAGCCCCCACAAAAACTGCCAAAGCGGTTTTGGATTTAAGTGGCGTATACACACTGGTGTATAAAAACATGGAAATGGCCGCAAACATGGCGGTTTTGGGGTTGATCATATACAGCGCCACCAAGCCTATAAGTGCAAATGCAGAGGCCGACCAAAAAGCATGAACTGCCTTCATTCTTCCGGCGGGAAGAGGACGGTTTTGGGTGCGAATCATTTGAGCGTCTAAGTCGCGCTCGATGATCTGGTTAAAGGCATTGGCTGCACCTGCAACGCCATAGCCACCAACCAAAAGCAATGTGATTTCTTGAGTAACGATGGTCTCTGCACCAAGTATGTATCCGGCTATGCTGGAAAATACCACACTCAGGCTTAATCTAGATTTGGTAAGCAAGGCTAGGTCACGACTGACTTGCGCAAATGCGGGAAAAATTATAGAGGCCTGTGTGGTGGTCTTTATCATCGTGCAATTAGGGCACAAAGATACTGCTCAAAAGGAGTTTGACCAACCGAAAAGCCCAAAAAATGTTTGAGGATCAGCCTATTGAAGCTTGAATGTTATGGGGATTCCATAGGGAACTCGAACCGGACGTCCGCGCTGTTTGCCGGGCGTCATTTTGGGCAACAAACCTATAATGCGCTCTGCCTCTTCAATCAGGTTTTTATCGGGCCCTCTAGATTGAATAGATGTGACATTGCCATGCTGATCGATTACAAAAGCCACATTGACGCGTCCTTGAATGCCCATCTCCTGTGCTATTTCTGGATAACGGAAATTCGTTTTTATAAACTTATTGATGTTCTCTTCAAAACAAGCTTTGCGTTGTGATTTGGGTACATTTTCGCAGCCGGGAAAAACCGGTACATCTTCAATAATAGCAAAAGGTACATCGTCAATAAAGATTTCTTCCTCAATGACTTCCACATCTTCAATAATCTCGTCTTGGGTAGTCTCTGTAGATTCTATGATAGTTTCCTCAATTTCTTCTTCATTTTCAACTACCTCAAAGGTTTTGGCAACCACTTTTGGTGGCGGTGGCGGTGGTGTTTTGATTTGCTCTGTAATAGGAATTTCGAGTTCTTCAATCTCTGTCACATCAATCACAGTAAAGTCGTAGTTAGAACGGTCATAGGTTTTCCACTCAAGCATACGCCATGACACAAACAGCATCAGGCACAAGCCAATGGCAAAAAACAAACCGCTACTTTTACGAAGGTCTTTGTTGGGGGATTTTTTGGGGTTCATAATACAAGTTTTGGGACACCTTAAAGGTAATTTTTATACCCCAAAACTCCAAACAACGTGCCAAAAAAACCCGGCAGCGCCGGGTTGGTGTTATTGTAAACGGAAAGTAATTGGTATGCTAAAGGGAACCCGCACCGGACGTCCACGCTGTTTGCCTGGAGTCATGCTCGGCAACTTGCCTATGATGCGCTGCGCTTCTTTTTCCAAGTTTTTGTCTGGTCCGCGCGTGCGAATGCCGGTGATAGAACCATCTTTGGATATGATAAACTGCACATAAACCCGACCCTGAATACCCATCTCTTGGGCAATTTCTGGATAGCGGAAGTTGCGACTGATATGTCTTTGGATTTTTTCCTGAAAACAATCGCGTCTTTGGCTTTTTGGCACATTTTCACAACCGGGATATATAGGTACGTCCTCAATGATGGCAAAGGGAACGTCTACATCAAAGTCTTCCTCAATGACTTCTACCTCTTCAATAATCTCTTCTTGAGTGGTCTCGGTAGACTCAATGATGGTCTCCTCAACCTCTTCCTCGTCTTCAACCACCTCAATGATTTCAGGGGCTGGTGGAGGTGGTGGAGGTGGTGGGGTTTTGAGTTGTTCTGTGAGTGGCACCTCTTCATCATCATCAGCATCAACGTCTAGGGCCTGATATGCATAGTTGGAACGGTCATATGTTTTCCACTCTATAGCTTGCCAAGAAATAAAAAGAATGGCACACAAGCCAATGGCAAAATACAGGCTGCTGTTTTTGTTGAGATCCGCTTTTGGATTTTTTTTGGGTTGCATGAATAAATTTTCAAGTCAGCTAAAATAACAATTTTTCGTTGAGAACCACAAGTGTTCTATAGAACTTTAGGCCCCAAGCGCACCAATAACAAAGCTACTACAATACCAAAGCCATTAGCGATAAGATCATATGCATCCATCGTACGGTTGATGGGCAAAATAGCTTGTAAACATTCGAGCAGCAATCCAAGTGCCAATAATGAGATTACTACATGCAACTGTTTTCTCTGAACGTCTTGTGCGTAGGTGTGTAGCCAACCTGTGGTAAGTATAAAATAATATACTGAGTGAATAAGCTTGTCTGACAACGAAAAAGTGAGGGGCTCAATATGGCGTGGAGGGAGCAAACTACCCACTACAGCCAACAATGTCAGACCATAAGTCGCAGCCTGAATCCAAAAATTAGCCTTTGACAAGCGCATCGTAAGCATCTGCATCGAGTAGATCATCCAGTTCGGAAGCGTCAAAAAATTCAATTTTGACCATCCAACCCGCACCATAAGGGTCCGTATTGACCAACTCCGGTGTGGCTTCCAAATCCTCATTAAAGGCAACAACCGTTCCGCTCACGGGAGCAAACAGATCAGAAACGGTTTTTACAGCCTCCACAGTACCAAAAACCGCTTCGCGATTCACAGCTTCGTCAATCGTATCGACTTCGACGTAAACAATGTCTCCCAATTCACTTTGAGCAAAATCTGTAATGCCAACGGTAGCAAGGTTTCCTTCGATAGAAATCCATTCGTGGTCTTTGGTGTATTTAAGATTTGATGGGATGTTCATTGCGTTTTAATTATAAGTATGTAAAAGAAAGCATTTTATACCTAATTACCAAAGTTGTAACGCAGGGTGATACCCGAGCGAATGTTGGTCTGAGGGAAAGCCGTCGAAATAGCAAACTTTGAGAAATTGTGGTCGTAGAAAAACAAAGCGGTCAGGTTGCGCGACAAGGCGTAGTCTGCAGAGAATTTCAAGGACCACAAACGTTGGCCGGCTGTCACTTGATTGTTTAAAAGATCAAGGTTCCTGATGATGGTGATGTTGTCACGAACCGACAAATCCGCTTTAAAATTGATATCCCCTTTAAGGGTTGTTTTTTTGCCGCCCAAATTGGTTTTAAAAGGCACCGATTTTAGCCTATAACCCATCCCTAAAGTGAATTCTTTTCCGCTGGTTTCGGTCAGTAAGTTGTTGTCCAAACTGAGCGACAGGGCGCGATCTCTTCGAATTTCGGTACTAAATTGTATGCTATTCTTAAGCTCAAAATCAATTTTAATCAAAGGATTAAACTCCTCAACCAAATTGACATTGGTATAAAGAATTTTATTTAAAAAATTCCCTCCCTGATCCAAGGCATTGGGCGCATCAGTGTTGTATTCCAAATTGGTGTTAAACGCATTGAGGGTATGACTGGCGCGATAGCCGTGGGCCAAGGAAAATCTGCGGAAATGTTTTTTGAAAAACTTCAATCGCATCAAGCCGGTGTATTGCAGAGACCAATTGGGCAGGGGGGTACTGCGAGTAGCTCCCAAATCCACGGTCTCCACATCACTGCCCGAATAGGCAGCGAGGAAGGCCGGAATCAACACCGCCTGATTGGTCTTCCCATAGCCTCTAGGGAAGCCATCTGCATCGACATCATTAGGGTCGAGTCCTCTGGCATTGGCCAAACGTTGTGCCACAGCGAGTCGATTGGATTTTAAATTCTCGAAAGTCTGGTCATCGACCTCGCCAGATGAAAATGCGGTTTTTATCAATATGGTTGAGATCTCGAAGTTTCCGTATTGAATGGGCGTCAGTGGCTGATAACTTCCATTACTCACCAAGAAGTTTTCCGCATTGTTTTCGGAATAATTACGATTTCCGTTGAGCTCCAACTGCATGCCCTCTAGCAAATCGACTTCGGCTGTATAGCTAAATTGGGTATTATGGACTTGGGTAAACTGCTCATTAAAATTAGGGAACTCCGTAAGCCAACCTCTTTTGGCTGCCTCAAAACGAATGTCACTCTGGTCTCCCAAAGCAAAGGCCAAGCCAGGATTTGAGGTGCCGAAAAACCCAATATTTTGGGTATAACCGGGCAATACGGTTCCGTTGTTTTCACTGTAATTAAACTGTACCCTTCGCACCGCAGTCGTCAGTCCGATAAGGGAGTTAAGGATTTGGGTTTTGGTTTTTTTTCGGGCAGAAGCCTTTCGGTTTTTCTCAAGTTTTAAAGCCCTGTATAGTGTGTTTAAGTTCAAATTGGTATTGAGGTTGTGGGTATTGGCGTTCTGTATTGTGTTGACCACACCCAAAGTATTGCCCTGATCATCTGCTACCTGACTCAAAGCTGAAGAACCTCGCTGCCAGTTAAAATCCCCTGAATAGCTGTAAGTACCGTCTATAAAACTCAACAGTGGAATGAGTCGGAACGGAATGTTATAAGTCAGGCCAAATCGCTGGTTGAATCGGTCTTGGTCTCCAAAATCCCAAAAACCATCCCAAATGTCGAGTTCCTGATTGACCATAGTGGCTCCCGTGGCATCACTTTTAAAATAATTTCTGACAATATGATTACTGGTAGCTGTAAAATCAAAACGCAAAGAGTTGGTCAGGTTGTGGTTAAGGGTAAAAATCCAATCAAACAAATAGTTACGCTGTTGTAATTCCGGCAAAGCCAATTGACGTGCTGCATCGACACCCTCCAAATAGACCTCCCTAAAGCGTTGGCTGTTAAAAGTCCGGTTGATATTGGCAGACAGCGAGATATTGGTGGGTATGGGATTGAGGTTGATAGCGCTCAGCCACTGCAAATATTTTTTGGAGCGTAGGAAATTGTTTTTGGCCAACGGCTCTATTGTCAATGGATTGAAATTGTACTGATATCCTGCACCCATGCGCACATTTCTGAAGGTGTAGTCTTCGATTTCATAGTCATTGCGCTTTTCTTCATTGTAAGCATACGAAAAATCAAAATTTTCGATATCAAAAAAGTCCTTTCTCTGCTCCGGACCCCGTTGTTTACGAACCCCTATCAGGTTGATACTTTTCAGCTTTGTATAGCTGATGGCTTGGTTACGAATGGAGTCTCTTTGGGAGGAACGTTCAGAAGCATCCAAACGATCTTGCAATTCGAGGTCTTGGTAGAACGGGTCGTATTTGGGTGTAACAAACTCCTCGGAAAAGCTGTAACTAACAGGCAGCTGAATCCCCCATTTTTTGGGCAACAATTGCCCCATATTTACATTGGTATTCACCCCATATCCATGCACATTTTCCTGACTGCGCTGGTTGGGTGTCTGATCGATATTACCAAAACCAACCGTGGATATATTACCATTCAGGTTGACCGTAGCAAAATCTGCAATATTGGCATCGAGTTCGGCCACAGCCGCCCATCCCCCTTGGGTGTCGATTTCTGATAGGCGCAATTCATTAAACCACACCTCCCCATAGAGTTGGTCACCGGCCGTTTGTGATGGGTTTTTAACCCCAACCATCAGGGTGCGGATTTGTCCCAGTGTAGGGTTCCCTTTTATCGCAATCTTATACTTGCGGTCACCTGGCAAAGATGAAATGGCTGTAAACTCATCTATAAGTTCCAAATCTTCATTGAAATAAGTGGCGCCATCAAAATTGCGCTGGGTGATAGCCGCAGCTTTGATTCGGGTTAATAGGTCCAAAGGAATATCAATCGAATTGCTGTCGGGTTGCCATACTTCCTCTGTGCTCAGGTCATTAGAAACACCTTGTGTATATGCGGTGGGTTTGAGTGGCACCTCTATTTGATAGTAATTGTCGGTCAGGTCTGTACCTATCCGTACAAAGGCCACCATACGTTTGTCAAAATCTTCTTGTGCACCGGCACCCGGTAATGAGGGTTGGTTGGGTAGTGACTCCGCATGCACAAACATTTTCAGTCGCTTGTACTGGCGCATATCGATATCGATACTTTTATACACCCCCCTTGAGTCTTCGGGCTCTAGGTCTTGCACCCTCAAGGATAGTGACTGCTCGTTTTGACGAATCGTAGTGTTGAAATTGTTCAACTGCTCACGCTCCACGCCGGGAGGCAATTTATAATTGATCGGAATGCGGTTTTCGTTTTCTAGTATGTTTACTGTGCTAATATCAAAACTGGTATTAGGGTGATTGATATTATCGTTGTTCAGGGGCGAAGTATAGCGTGTCCAATCCCCTCTAACAATATCAAGCGTTCCAAAACGCAGTACGACGGGCTTAGTAAAACCTTTAAGCCACATGCGCATAAATCGGACGGAGCGCAAATCCGAAATCCCGTTTACCGCCTCAAAAAAGGGCATAAAAGCCGGACTGTCATAATATTCGGGAAGCACCGGGATTTTAAACTGCAACCAGCGTGAGGTGGTTGAGGTTCCATTGGGGAGTTGCACATTGGTATTGACCCGAACATCCGCCAAGAAAGGATGTGCCCCCACTTGCATATTCTTTTGAAGAGGAACGCGGTACTCAAAATAGCTATCTATGGTGTTCATGGTATTGTCCACATTCAAGTCTTCCGAGTCCGGGCGGGTATAAGACCCTCGGTTGTTTTCGGTGACTTGCAGAATGGAGTTTCCGTCAGTGCCGTTGTAACGCTTATAGCGGTCGAGCACAGAACCACTGGCTTGTAAGAAATATTGGTAGTTATCCCCCGCAGGGTCATCAGCGGAGCCATTCGTATAGACCGCACTCTCGTCTGAGTCTGCCAACCCATCAAAACCGACGTCTTGCAAACTTCTATTGTCTGCCGATGCATCAAAAGCATACACAAGAGATTGGGTGGCCGGAGTGCGACCCCACCCAGTCGTATGAGTCAAGGCAGCACCATCGGTGCCGGGCAAACCGTTTTCATATTGTTTACGCCCGTCGCGCAACACATCTTCAGAAATACTACCCAGGTTAAAAATCAAATCTCCCAAAGAGTTGTTGTCCAACTCGGGATTGTTGGAAAAAGTGTCCAATAACCAAAACTCAATATACTCCACATTGGCTTGATCGAAATTGGTGGTTGTCAGTGCCCTAGTGATGCCGGCCCAGTGTTCATCACTGTTGGCTGTAAATTCGACATCTGTACTGTTATTGTAAGGACCTTTTTCTGCCGGATAATAAGCCAAATCCATGGTGTATTGCACCGAGGTCTGTCCCTGCACTAAATCTTGTTGAGGGAATATTTCATCAATAAAAATGCGGCGTGTTTCGTCACGCGACATGTCGTTGTCACTGATTTCAGAAGGACGCCTACTAGAATAGAAAATGGGGTCTATGTTGTACCAGGCCAAGCGCGCGCGTCCATAACCCGAACGCAAATCATCAATGGCTACTGCACCCCCCTCCACATTGGCAGCAGGCACACTCGACAATGACCAAGAAAGCACATCACGCATGTCTAAGTTGCTTTGAGCCCCCTCAAAATCATCCACATAGGTAGTGGCCCTACCTTCAAACTCGGCTCCCCTTGCACTACGGGAAAGCAAATAGGCGATCTCACCCTGAAAGGAAATACTTGACGGAACTTCGGTGTCTATATTTGGCAATTTGTTTGCCATACGCGTCAAGAAAGGGACTTCTTTAGAAAAATTTCCGCTCAACCCAAACATGGTGTTGTTTACAGGCTCCAATCCGTAGTTGGCTTTTTGGGTCAGTGGACGCTCGCTCAAATTCATCACCGTGGCACCCATCAAGAAATTATCACTGAATTTGTGCTCTACATTAACACCCGAAAAACGTTTCTTTTGCTGACCGAAAAATGAGTTATTTTCTGTAGAAACCTCAATGGGAATGTTGGAGTTTTTTAAGCCCTCATCCAAAATTGTAACACGGCCCAGTTGGTAGTTTACCGTATAATCTACACCCTCTTGCAAGAGCCTTCCTCCGGCTGACACACGCACCGAACCCCGTGGCACATTGAATGCGCCCAGAGAAATTCCACCTCCGCCTCCACTCGAACGATACCGCCCTTTGAGCTGGAATTTGTTTTGAGATGCAAAATCCTCTGCTTCCGCTTGTGTTAGTTTGTAGAGTTCTGGAAAAACATATCTCTTTTGATTGGCATTAAAGCTCGCCGGAATGTCATAGTCTTCAGAATTGGAAGACTGTAATTTTTCAAACAAAAAAGAACCAAAAGGCTCTACGGCCGGGAAAATTATACGGCCATTTTCACGATCTACCGTAACCCCATCAACAAAATCAAAAAAGCCATCGCCTCCGTTTTGTATGTCATTGTACACATTGAGTTTGTCCAAACCAAATACCGCCAACAAAACTTGCTCATCCAAGGACTCGGGCCAAATATTGGCATCGGCAGGTGTGATGTAATTGATCGGAGAAGGATCTGTGTATAATAAGTTAAACACAAAGCCCTCTTGGTCGAGTTGGTAGGCGCCGATGTTATAAATATTTTTCATCATCAAGTCCCAAACGGGTTGTTCCACTTGGGTCAGAGGACTCCGAAGCAATTTCACCACCAAACTGTTGTTGGTCACTTGTTGGTTGGGCTGGCCTACACCTCCTGACACGCTGGTCGATGGGATGCCGTCTCCAGCAAATTCCCCTACTTGGTAAGTCTGACCGCCGAGTGTAAACTGAAAGGCCACCGCTAATACTTCATCGTTACCCAATTTTTGATTTAGGGATATATAACCCAGTTGCGAGTGAAAACTGTACTCGTTGGAATTGAGTTTTCGGGCACTTTCCAATACGGCATAATCGATACCTTCTTGCACAACGGCAGATAGGGTGCCGAATCCGTCAGTTGTTGTGGCAATGTCACGGATTTGGTCGGTTAAAATCCCGGCACCTATGTTTTCAGGGTTCAACCGGTTGACTTCGTTATCAGGAAAAGCATTGGGATTGGAGGTGGTAAAAAAGTTAGCTGACAAATCGTCGAGGCGCACTTTGTCGGGGTTGGCTTCTGCCAAGTCTTGAAGCGCAACCAAGTTGCGTACATTGTTGGTCTGGGCGTTGCGGTTGGTCACCCACACCTCTATCCGTGTGATTTGTACAGGCGAATTGATATAAGGATAAGTCGCAATGGCCTTGTCATAGCTGTCTCGAAAATACTGTGCCAAGAAGAAGTGCCGGTCGTCCTCATAATCCAAAGCAAAAAGAGAAAATTCTTCCAAGGTGCCATCGCCCGAGGCAATCACGCTTTGGGTTTGGGAACGTTGCTCAGAAACGACCGCGGAGATATTGGTATTGCCAAATTTCAAATCGGCCTTGATTCCAAACAGACTTTGGGCACCCTGAATCAGTTTGCTGTTGAGTGGCATACTCACATTTCCCACTTCCAGTTTTTGCAGAATGCCATCTTCATCACCACTATAGCCCTCGCCCAATCCTCGGATGCGGTCTACCCCACGGCTGGCCGCAGCCGCAGCCGCACCTACGCCGCCGCCAATGCCTATGTCATCTACAGCAGGTGGAAAAAACTCCAGTTTGATAAGATTTTGAAAATCAAAAGTCGATTGGGTGTCGTAGTTCGCATTGATGCGCAAACGGCTCCCGATATTTCCTGTCAGGCCCAAGCTGATGCGTTGGTCAAAATCAAATCCAAAACTGCTTTGGTTCCGAGGTGACAAAGAGGGATTTCCGGATTTTTGATAGCGTACGCCCAAATCCAAACCGACCGATCCTTGAGGAACAATCTGAATGGTTTGCCCTCCAAATATGGTTTCAAATAAATCGGAGCGCACATAAAAATCGGGCAGTAGGTTGTTCTGAGCCGAAGGGTCCTCTACCGCGCCCGAAAGTGCCTGTTGTTTTTCATTGATGTAGGCTCTGGTTTTTTCACGCAAAACCATCGCACTGTATTCTTCTGGAGTGAGGGTGAGCGGAGCGCGAATGTCAAATTCTCCCACCTTTACGGTGTACACATACAAATCCAACGCAGCGTTGTAGGAATAATTCTGTACAAAAGATTTTGGAGGTTCCTTTAATGCCAAGTTTTGTAAGCTTGGCGATAGCTGTAAGCTGTCGTTTTGGGCGTATGACATACTCGAAAGTATGCCTACCACCCACAAAACGAATAAATGTCTTAAAGGCTTATGCGCCATTTGTGTTTACAATTTGTTTAACGCATTGCGAATGAGTCGCTCTACGCTCATTTCGGGTTCAACAGTCAGCAAGTCATCCAACACCTTGTTGCATTGCTTGGTTTGATAACCCAAAACTTCTAAGGCAGATAACGCTTCATCCCTGTGCGTATTGCTTACAGACACCGAAAAATCAGCATCCTCAACCAGCCCTACGACTTTGTCTTTTAACTCAATCACTACACGTTGGGCGGTTTTGGCACCAATGCCTTTGACAGATTGTATAAGTGGCACTTGTTCAGTCTGAATCGCTTGGCAAATTTCTTGAGGCGTCAGCGACGACAACATCGTTCGGGCCGTATTGGCGCCTATGCCCGATACCCCTATCAACAAACGAAACACCCGGCGTTCCAAATTTGTAGCAAATCCATAGAGTGTGTGGGCGTCTTCGCGTACTTGCAAATGCGTATAAAGCTGGATGGACTCATCCTCGGGCAACTGCCCATAGGTGTGTAGTGAAATATGAACAAAATAGCCCACCCCTTGGCAATCGATAACGACCTCGGTGGGTGATTTTTCTACCAGTCTGCCTTTGAGCTGTGTAATCATAAGCGAAACCCAAATGTAACGAATATTTTCAAGCCTGAAATACGGGAATTAAGCCTGTTTTAAAAAATTCAAATTGCGCTTTAATCCTTTGTATTGGGTGCGCTGCACGGCACTGCGCTCAAACAAACGGTCAAAAACCGCCTCTGTGATTTCATGCCAGTCGGACTGTGTCATGGACAACAGCTCGGGGTGGGGTGCAAACAAAGGTTCTCTGTGGGCTTGAGAAAAACGATTCCACGGACAAACGTCTTGACACACATCACACCCAAAAGCCCAGTTGTCAAACTTGCCTTTGACCTCTTGTGGGATGGCCTCTTTGAGCTCTATGGTAAAATAGGAAATACACTTGCTGCCATCGACTTTGTAGGGCGCTACAATGGCCTCGGTCGGGCATGCATCAATGCAAGCCGTGCAAGTACCGCAGTGGTCTGTGGTGGGGTTGTCATAGTCTAGCGCCAAGTCGATGATGAGTTCGGCTATAAAGAAAAACGATCCCTTTTGTTGGCTGATGAGGTTGGTGTTTTTGCCCATCCATCCCAAACCGCTTTTGGCCGCCCATGCCTTGTCCAATACGGGAGCCGAATCAACAAAGGCGCGCCCCGATACCGCACCGATTTCTTCCTCGATACAATGCATCAACTCTTTGAGTTTGGCTTTGATCACGTGGTGGTAATCGGCCCCATAGGCATACTTGGAAATTTTGGGCGCTGTGGGGTCTTGCTGGGTTTGTTCGGGGTAATAATTGAGCAACAATGACACCACACTTTTGGCACCCGGCACCAGTTTGGTAGGGTCTAAACGTTTGTCAAAGTTGCGTTCCATATAGCCCATTTGGCCGTGGTGCCCTTTGTTGAGCCAAGCTTCCAGTCGGGGGGCTTCTTCTTCTAAAAATCCGGCTTGAGAAATGCCACACGACAGAAAACCCAGACGTTGGGCATGCTGCTTGATCAGTTGGGTATGGCGGGTTTGGGGATTCAAAACAAACCGCCCTGGGCGCCTCCTTTGGTACGGCCTAAGTGTTGGTAGGCCAGGTCGGTCACTTCTCGTCCGCGGGGCGTACGAACGATAAATCCTTGTTGTATCAGAAAAGGCTCATAGACTTCTTCCAAGGTTTCGGCACTTTCAGACACCGCCGTTGCCAGGGTGTTAATGCCTACAGGGCCTCCCTTGAACTTGTCGAGCATGGTGGTCAAAATCTTGTTGTCCATCTCGTCCAAACCGTGGGCATCGACATGTAGTGCCTCGAGACCAAATTTGGAAATGTCCATGTCGATGGTGCCGTTGCCTTTGATCTGTGCAAAATCGCGGATGCGACGCAGCAAGGCATTGGCAATACGTGGGGTGCCACGGCTGCGACCGGCAATCTCTACGGCAGCGTCGGGCACTATGGGTATGTTGAGGATGTCCGAACTGCGTTCTACAATGGTAGATAGCACTTCGGTGGTGTAGTATTCGAGTCGGCAGTTGATGCCAAAGCGCGCCCGCATGGGTGCGGTCAGCAAGCCTGAGCGGGTGGTGGCACCAATTAGGGTAAAGGGGTTGAGGTTGATTTCGACCGTACGGGCATTGGGCCCCGATTCGATCATAATGTCGATTTTGTAATCCTCCATGGCCGAGTAGAGATATTCTTCTACTACCGGGCTCAGCCGATGGATTTCGTCTATAAACAGTACGTCTCGTGGTTCGAGGTTGGTCAGCAAGCCGGCCAGGTCGCCGGGTTTGTCGAGGACAGGACCCGAGGTGACTTTGACCGCCACTCCCAACTCGTTGGCCAAGATATGCGCCAAGGTGGTTTTTCCCAATCCGGGTGGGCCGTGAAGGAGTGTGTGGTCGAGGGCGTCCTCGCGCTGGTTGGCGGCTTGGACAAACACCTGTAGGTTGTCCAACACCAAGGGCTGCCCCATAAAATCATCAAAACGTAGGGGGCGCAGGGCGCGGTCGATGTCTTGCTCTTCGGAAGTGAGGTGGGCGCCGCTTGGGTCTAAATGTTCGTTCATCTATCCAAAGATAGCAAAAAGAAAAACCCGCCAAAAGGCGGGTTGTTATCGTAATCAGCAACAAACTTTAGTGCTGTAGTTCTTCTTCCCCTTTGGCCAGCGGGATGTGTTGAGGCACAAAATCCTCTTTTTGTCCGGGCTTTGAATAGTCATAGGCCCAACGGTGTACTTCAGGAATATCGCCTTCCCAGTTGCCGTGGATATGCTTGATGGGCGCGGTCCACTCCAAAGTGGTCGAACGCCATGGGTTTTGTTCGGTCTTTTTGCCATAGAACATGCTATGGATAAAGTTGTACAAAAACACCAACTGCGCGGCACCCGCAATCAAGGCGAAAATGGTAATTACCACATTGATATCGGCCAAGTCGTCAAAATATGGGAAAGCGGTGTTGGTGTAGTAGCGGCGTGGCAATCCGGCCATTCCGATAAAGTGCATGGGGAAGAACACCCCATAGGCACAAATCGCTGTCACCCAAAAGTGGATATAGCCCAAGTTTTTGTTGAGCATACGGCCAAACATTTTTGGGAACCAGTGATAGACCCCGGCAAACAATCCATAGAGGGCAGAAATTCCCATCACCAAGTGGAAGTGCGCAACCACAAAATAAGTGTCGTGTACGTTGATGTCCAAGGTGCTGTCTCCCAAAATAATTCCTGTCAGACCTCCTGTGATAAAGGTAGATACCAGTCCGATAGAGAACAGCATGGCAGGATTGAGCTGCAGGTTTCCTTTCCACAAGGTGGTGATGTAGTTAAAGGCTTTGACCGCAGAAGGAATCGCAATCAATAGGGTGGTAAAGGTAAATACCGACCCCAAGAACGGATTCATCCCCGAGATAAACATATGGTGTCCCCAAACGATGGTGGACAAAAAGGCAATCGCCAAAATCGAAGCTACCATGGCACGGTAGCCAAAGATGGGCTTGCGGGCGTTGGTTGCCAATACCTCAGAAGTGATTCCCAAAGCGGGCAACAATACGATATATACTTCGGGGTGTCCCAAAAACCAGAACAAGTGCTCATAGAGAACGGGCGAACCCCCTTGGTAGTGCAATACTTCCCCTTGGATAAAGATGTCCGACAAAAAGAACGAAGTGCCAAAGCTACGGTCCATGATCAACAACAAGGCCGCTGAAAGCAATACTGGGAAAGAAACCACCCCAATGATGGCCGTAACAAAGAACGCCCAGATGGTAAGCGGCAGGCGTGTCATGCTCATCCCCTTGGTGCGTAGGTTGATAACCGTTACGATGTAGTTAAGCGAACCTAGCAAGGAAGATGCGATAAAAATGGCCATAGAGACCAACCACAATGTCATTCCCAATCCGGAACCGGGCTGGGCTTGTGGCAAGGCACTCAAAGGTGGATAGACCGTCCAACCGGCAGCAGCAGGCCCAGACTCTACAAACAGAGAGACGACCATGACCACACTCGAAAGGAAAAACAGCCAGTAGGATACCATATTTAAGAAACCGGAGGCCATGTCGCGCGCACCGATTTGCAATGGAATCAATAAGTTAGAGAACGTACCACTCAAGCCTGCGGTGAGTACAAAAAATACCATAATGGTACCGTGGATGGTCACCAAAGCCAAATAGACATTGGGATCCATGACCCCATCGGGTGCCCATTTGCCCAAAAGAGATTCGAAGATGCCAAAAGGCTGTTCGGGCCAAGCCAGCTGTAAACGAAACAGCAAAGACATGGCAATCCCTACGATCCCCATCAACAAACCTGTGATCAGGTATTGCTTAGAAATCATCTTGTGATCTTGGCTAAAGATATACTTGGTAATAAACGTTTCCTTGTGGTGATGTGCGTCTGCTCCCATAAGTTTCTTTTCTATTGGATGATGTCAGCAAAAGTGGATTGCTGAGCCAACCATTTGTTAAAATCTTTTTCTTCTTCTACAATGATTTTCATCTGCATGTTGTAGTGCGAGGCACCACATATTTTGTTACAAAGTAACAAATAATCAAACTGATACGGGTCTAAAGCCTCTTCCCCATTGGCGATGAGTTCTTGGCTGTTGTCGTATCGGATTTTGTTGATTTTTTCGACTTTGGCCACCATGTCTGGGTTCATACGCATCTCCTGGGTGGTGATGGTGGGTGTAAAGGCAAACTCGGTAATCATGCCGGGCACACAGTTCATCTGGGCACGGAAGTGTGGCATATAGGCCGAGTGCAACACGTCTTGAGAACGCATTTTAAATATGACTTTACGACCTACAGGCAAGTGGAGTTCTTGTACGACGATGTCATCAAGACCATTAGGGTCAGAGGCATCGATACCTGCCAAATTACGACCGTCAAAATCTTGCAAAAAGCGTACGTTGGCGTCTCCCAATACGTTGTCCGCACCGGCATAGCGCGCCTTCCAGTTGAACTGTTGGGCATAGAGCTCAACAACCAAGGCATCGTCGTCCTCTTCGATATTCATGATGTTGGTCCACTCATAGAGTCCGTACAAAATCAATCCGGCCAAGGTGATGACAGGAATGATGGTCCAGATAAATTCCAAACGGTCGTTGTCTGCATAGAACAAGGCTTTTTTGTCTTTCTCGCCACGGTATTTGTATGAGAAATAGTGCAACAAAGCTTGTGTGATGGTTTGCACAAAAAAGATCAGCGCAAACGAAATCCACATCAGGCGGTCATAGTCCACTCCGTGTTCAGAGGCAGCTTCGGGCAGCAACACATCGCCCCATGCCCAAAACGAGTAGATGGTGATCAAATAGATAAAGACCAAAAAAGCAAACATGAGCTTGCCATGAAGGTCATTGTCTTTGTCATTGGCAATTTGGGAATCATCTTTTTTACGGCCAAGTTGAGAAACCTCAAAAATCTTGGTAATCTGCCACAAAGCAATTCCAACCAAAACTAAAACGGTAATCGTCAAGAGTGCAGTCATGCGGTTTTTGTTCTAAACATTAATAAACAAAGCGTTTGCTCTCCCCAACATACGGATCCTGAGTGGGTTGCAAAGGTTCTTTTGTCAGGTTGTTAAATATGATATAAATAAACAGTCCGGAGAAGAGCATCAAAGCACCGATCTCGGACAGCCCAAACGACCACTGGTCTCCCACGGTGGCGGGCATAATCATGTTGTACACGTCCAAATAGTGACCCAATACAATCACTATACCGGCAATGATAATAAACCAGTTGTTACGCTTGTAGTCGCTATTCATCAAAATCAATAGTGGGAACACAAAGTTCATCGCTACCATTCCGAAGAACAACAAGT
Source organism: Flavobacteriaceae bacterium (assembly GCA_049596815.1). Classification (GTDB taxonomy): domain Bacteria; phylum Bacteroidota; class Bacteroidia; order Flavobacteriales; family Flavobacteriaceae; genus UBA724. Next base: position 31,691 of record JBMYLY010000003.1, read on the forward strand.
TGTAGTCTTCAATTCGGGTGATAAAATAGGTGACCTCTTCAGGGATGTTGGAATACCAAATCAGCATAAACTGAGAGAACCACAGATAGGTCCAGAATACACTAAATCCAAACATAAACTTACCCAAGTCATGGATGTGGCTGTCGTTAACGTCTGGCAACAAACCTTTTGATTTTAAGTAGATGGTTACCATGGCAATGATGGTTACCGCTGTTACGATCATACTGGCAAACACATACCATCCAAACAAAGTGCTAAACCAGTGTGGATCTACCGACATGATCCAGTCCCATGACATCATGGATTCTGTAACAATAAAGAATACCAAGAAAGCCGCAGAAATGCGGAAGTTCTTTTTGTGGTAAGCGATGCCTTTGTTTTGGTCTTGCGCCAAAGAAAACTTACGTGAATAGTAGCGGTACAAGTTCCAACCTACAATATAAAACAACGCACGTGCCAAAAAGAAAGGTACATTGAGGTAAGAAACTTTCCCCTGAATAATTTCATCATGCGCTACGACGTCGGCATCCATCCAAACAAAAAGGTGGTTTAGGTGAAGACCCGATAAGACCAACAAAACAAAAACGATTACGGTTCCAGGGAACAAATAAGAAGTAATGCCTTCCATCACACGGAACAGCAATATAGACCAACCTGCTTGTGCGGCCCGTTGGATGGCATAAAACGCCAAAGCGCCCAAGGCAATCATCATAAAGAACAAGGCGGCCACATAGAGTGCTGCCCATGGTTTGTTTTGCAATTGGTGTAGCAAGTGTTCGTCGTGGCTGCTGTCATGAGCATCATCGTGTGAGGCATGGGCATCGCCATGACTGTCCTCGTGCGTGTCTTCGTGGTGATCCGCCACTGCGTGTGTGTCTGTATGATGTGCGTCATGACTTCCGTGTCCGTGCGCATCTGCGACCATGGCTTTGGCCTGTTCTACGGTATCAGGTGCAGACAAAAAGCCGGAAACCAAGGCAACAGCACCCAAAACCATTAGTGCTATGGAGATAAGTTTTAATCTTTTTGAAAACGTGTACATCATCCTTACTTTGTTAATTCGGCTCTGAGTTTTAAAACATGTTGCCCAATCTGCCAGCGCTCCGTAGCGTTGACCTGACCGGCATGAGATCCCATGGCATTCTTACCATACATCAACACGTGATAAATGCTGCCTTCAGTAATTTCACGGTCGGCATAGCTTGGAATACCCAAAAACTTTTCGCGCTTCATCAAGATGCCTTGGCCATCGCCTTTGGCGCCATGACAAACAGCGCAGTATATGTCGTACAATTCTTTACCTCGCGCCAAACTTTCAGGGGTTTCTTCTAGTGGAGAAGTCAGATTGGCTTTGGCCAACTCATAGCCCTCGTTGGTGTTGGGGTAGTCATAAGGTTCCCACCCTCTTGGCACTGATCCTTCCACAGGAAGCTGGGCGGCAGTACCATCGGCAAAGGGAGCCTCGCCGTAGGTGTCATAGCCCACAGATTCATACATATTTGGGAAATACTGATAGTTAGGCTGAGAGGAATCAAAACAAGCAGTTGTTGATAGAAATAGTACTCCGATAAGCATTAGTTGCAAGGTCGTTTTCATGCTTCTTCTTCTTTAAGGTGAACACTGACATCTTGCGCTCCGGTTTTTTTGAGCAACGCGATTAATTTTTTCTCGTCTTTACCCACAGCAACTTCCATTAAGAACTTATCGTCTGTGGTTGCAGGACTTGGGTTTTCAGCTTTTTTGAAGGGCCACAGTTTGCTACGCAGATAAAAGGTGATAACCATCAGGTGGGCAGCAAAAAACACGGTCATTTCAAACAACACGGGCACAAAAGCAGGCATGTTCTCCAAAAAGGAAAAACTAGGCTTTCCACCAATGTTCTGAGGCCAGTCTTCAATCATAATATAGTTGATCATAGTCACCGCTACAGCTAGGCCCAAACAACCAAACATAAAGGAAGCAATCGCAATGCGCGTGGGAGCCAGTCCCATGGCTTTGTCCAAGCCGTGCACAGGAAAGGGTGTGAACACCTCTTCGATGTAATGGTTGGCAGCTTTGACATCTTTTACTGCGTGGAGCAAGACATCATCGTCATCATAAACGGCATGTACTACTTTATGACTCATCGTGTGTGTTTTTGTATTTGTCTCCAGAAGACTTTAAAATCGATTTTACCTCGGCTTGGGCAATCACCGGGAAGGTACGGGCATAGAGTAGGAACAACACAAAGAAGAATCCTATGGTTCCAATAAAGATGCCTATGTCTACAAATGTGGGTGAGAACATGGTCCATGAAGACGGTAAGTAATCACGGTGAAGCGAAGTGACTATAATCACAAAACGCTCAAACCACATTCCGATATTTACTACTATAGAAATAACAAACGAGAACATGATGCTGGTACGCAATTTTTTAGACCACATAAACTGTGGTGAAAACACGTTGCAGGTCATCATCGCCCAATAGGCCCACCAATAGGGTCCTGTGGCACGGTTGAGGAAAGCATATTGCTCATATTCTACTCCCGAATACCATGCGATAAACAATTCGGTGATATATGCCACACCTACAATCGAACCGGTAATCATGATAACGATGTTCATCAGTTCGATATGCTGAACGGTGATGTAATTCTCCAAGTTGGACACCTTACGCATGATAATCAGCAGGGTTTGCACCATAGCAAATCCGGAAAAGATTGCTCCTGCCACAAAATAGGGCGGGAAGATGGTGGTGTGCCAACCAGGAATGACCGAGGTGGCAAAGTCAAAAGATACGATAGTGTGTACGGAAAGTACCAAAGGGGTTGCCAATCCGGCCAATACCAAGGATACTTCTTCAAAACGTTGCCAGTCTTTGGCGCGACCACTCCAACCAAAACTCAACAAACCGTAAATTTTCTTTTGGAAAGGCTTGATGGCTCTGTCGCGTATCATGGCAAAATCAGGCAACAAACCTGTCCACCAGAACACGAGCGATACCGATAAATAGGTTGAAATCGCAAATACGTCCCAAAGTAGAGGTGAGTTGAAGTTGACCCATAAAGAACCAAACTGGTTGGGAATGGGCAATACCCAATAAGCCAACCAAGGACGCCCCATGTGAATGATAGGAAACAGACCTGCTTGGATTACTGAGAAAATGGTCATCGCCTCTGCAGAACGGTTGATGGCCATACGCCATTTTTGTCTAAACAGCAGCAGAACGGCAGAGATAAGTGTTCCGGCGTGGCCGATACCTACCCACCATACAAAGTTGGTGATGTCCCATGCCCAACCTACTGTTTTGTTGAGACCCCAAACCCCAATTCCGGTAGAGATGGTATATATGATACACCCTATTCCCCATAAAAAGGCGGAGAGGGCAATCCCAAATACAATCCACCACTGCTTGTTGGCTTTGCCTTCCACAGCAGCAACGATATCGACCGTCACATCGTGATACGATTTGTTGCCGGTTACAAGTGGTTTTCTAATAGGTGCTTCGTAATGAGAGGCCATAGGTTTTGGTTTATGTTGTCTCTGTATTTCTTACTTTCACTTGGTACTGCACATTGGGCTTGGTACCGACACTTTCCAACAAGTGGTACATGCGGTCACTTTCCTTAGACTGTGCAACTTTACTGTCTTTGTCGTTGATGTCTCCAAAAACAATGGCTCCTGTCGGGCAAGCGCTTGAGCAAGCCGTTTGGAATTCCCCATCTTGAATCTGACGTCCTTCGAGTTTGGCGTCCAAAATGGTTTTTTGTGTTTTCTGGATACACATAGAACATTTTTCCATCACACCACGCGAGCGAACCACCACATCAGGATTGAGCACCATGCGGCCCAAATCATCATTCATATGATAGTCAAACTCGTCGTTATTGCTGTACAAGAACCAGTTGAATCTACGTACTTTATAAGGGCAGTTGTTCGCACAGTAGCGCGTACCGACACAGCGGTTATACGCCATGTGGTTCTGACCTTGGCGTCCGTGTGAAGTAGCTGCCACGGGGCAAACTGTTTCACAAGGCGCGTGGTTACAGTGCTGACACATGATGGGTTGGAAAGTCACTTGTGGATTTTCCGAGGGAGCTTCCATCTCACCAAAAGTGGTCAATGAATCTCCCAAACCGTTGATTTGGTCAACAGTTTCTAAATCGCCCTCAAAGGTGTCTTCTGCCGAGTAGTAACGGTCAATACGCAACCAGTGCATATCGCGTGATTTTCGAATCTCACGCTTGCCCACTACAGGAACGTTGTTTTCCGCATGACAAGACACCACACAAGCACCACATCCGGTACATGCATTCAAATCTATCGACAGATTGAAATGATGCCCGATAGACCGGTCAAAGGCATCCCAGATATCAACTTCTGGAGAAGTGACAGGGGTTTCAATATGATTTTTGGAGACCACAGGAACGGGGTTCCAATAAGACCTGTCTTTGGTGTTAAAAATCTCCAAAGTAGTTTCTTTAACGATGTCACCACGACCCATCAAGGTGTTGTGCAACTGGGTACAAGCAAATTCGTGTACACCATCAACCGCTTCAATCTGCACAGACTGAACCGATGAAAGGTTTTTATACAATGGGTAGGCGTTGACACCTACTTGCATTTCAGATTTTATACCGGCTGTTTTGCCGTAACCCACTGCCAAACCTACAGTGCCTTTGGCCTGACCAGGTTGAATCAAAACCGGCGAGGTTACAGAGGTGTTACCTACGGTCACTTTGGCCAATCCGCCGTTGAGTGCACCGTCGGACTGGGTTTCGTTCCATAAGCCCAAAGCTTCGGCATCCGATTTGGATACGGTCAAATAGTTGTCCCAAGTCACACGGCTGATGGGATCAGGAAGTTCTTGCAACCACGGGTTGTTTGCCTGTTGGCCATCCCCCAATCCAGTTTTAGAGTACAACAACAGACTGAAACCTTTGTCTTGCGCCCCGGCCAATGCATTGTAGGCATCGGCGGGTTTGTCTTTGTATGTATTTGTAACAGGTGATTGCCCCACAAAGAAACCATCATGCACCGCCTTGCTCCAAGAAGCACCATTTAGGATGTTAGTCTTCCAGTGTGACTGCAAGGCATCGTGGTAAGTAGTCTCACTTCCACTCCATGCCAACAATACGTCTTGAAACTGACGGGTGTCAAAAAGCGGACGGATGGTGGGTTGTGTCAACCCATAGTGACCCGATTTAAAAGCCACATCTCCCCAAGCCTCTAAATAGTGTGGTGTGGCAGCGACCCATTGGGCAAGACTCGCAGTCTCGTCGTTTTTCATGCCAAATGCAAGTGAAAACTTGGCCTTAGACATGGCTGCAGCAAAGCTATCTGCGTTGGGCAGTGAATAGGCAGGGTTGATTCCGGCCGTAATTATTCCTTGTACAGCTCCAGAGTTGAGGTCATCCACTAGCTGTGCCACTTCGCTCGGATTACCCTGGCGAATGGTTGTGGTGTGCTGGGTATCGATAACACGACTCTTCAGCAATTCGTTAATGGCCAATGCGATGCGCTGTGCATCTACGGAGGGCAGTCCGGTAACCACCACCGCGTTTTTGCCTGCACGCTTGAGTTGTTTGATGGCTGTGTTGACCTGCGCGGCTACTTTTTTGCTGAGTGCTGAAGTATCAAACTTACCAACAAGGCCTCCATAAATAGCTGCCAATACTTGTTTTTGAGTAGCAGGTGTTGAAGGCACGCGAACGTCTGCACTCGCTCCGGACAAAGTCATATTGGACTCAAACTGGTAGTGCTTGGACATAGTGGCTTTTCCGTGGTGCTTGTTAGGGATGCGCCCTTTGGCGTATCCGGCACTGTGGCCTCCACCTTGCCAGTCGCCCAAAAAGTCGGCGCCGACAGAAACGATGACCTCAGCTTTGGCAAAGTCATAGGTGGGCAGCACGCGACTTCCGTAAGCGATTTCGAAGGCATCAAGTGCTTCGGCATCCGAAAGGGCATCATAAACCACATGACGGACGTTAGGAAACTGACCCAAAAAGTCAGCAATAAGTTTTTCGGTAGTTGGACTTGCAAAGGAGTGAGTGAGCAAAACCACTTCTGCATCTGCGTCTTTCAGCGCACTGAGTTGTTCTTTGGTCTGTTCGATCAAAGTAGACCAACCCACAGGACTACCTCCATATAGAGGGCCTCGCAGTCGAAGGTTGTCATACATAGACAAAACAGAAGCTTGTACCCTAGCATTGGCGTGGCCGTTGGTAGGAGCTTCATTGTTGTTTTCTACTTTGATAGGGCGTCCTTCACGGGTTTTGATAAGCACATTGGCGAAGTCAAAACCATCTGCAATGGCAGAAGCGTAATAGTTAGAGATTCCAGGGCGTATTTCTTCGGGCTGAACCACATAAGGAATCGACTTATAAACCGGACCTTCACAAGCAGCCAAAGAAGCCGCTGCGGTACTAAAGCCCACATACTTTAAAAAGTCACGGCGGTTGGTTTTGGAGTCATCCATGACCTTCTGATCGCCCAGAAAAGCATCTTCAGGAAGTTTTTCAACAAACTCCTTGTGTTGTAGGTCCGTCACAAAGTCGTTGGCCGTATCGAGCTCTACCTCACTTTTCCAATATTTTTTTTGGTTCATCATTGTTTATCCCTTAATAATGACATTTGCCACACTCCAAACCTCCCATTTGAGCAGCCGTGAGTTTTTCAACACCGTATTTTTTGGAAAGTTCTTCGTGAATTTTGGTATAATATTCGTTATTGGCTACGTCCACATTGGTTTCTCTGTGACAGTCAATACACCATCCCATTGTCAGTGAAGAGTGTTGATACAAAATCTCCATCTCTTCAACCGGACCGTGACACTTTTGACAATCAACCCCGGCCACTTCTACGTGTTGCGCGTGGTTGAAATACACAAAATCAGGCAAGTTGTGAATGCGTACCCACTTGACTGGCTGCGTTTCGCCAGTGTAGCGTTGGTTCTCCTCATCCCAACCAACAGCTTTGTACAGTTTTTTGATCTCGTTGGTGTAAAATTCTTTGGTGTATCCCTTTTCGAGGTCTTCCTCACCATTGTACTCGGCGATATTGACGTGACAGTTCATACATACATTCAAGGATGGAATCCCTGAATGCTTAGAAACACGTGCCGATGAATGACAATATTTACAATCGATTTGGTTGTCACCCGCATGGATTTTATGTGAATAGTGAATCGGTTGTACAGGCATGTAACCTTGGTCTACTCCCACTTGCATCAAATAACCGTAACCAAAATATGCACTAGAAAGCAGTAGGAAAATGACAGAGACAAATACCAAAAATGAGTTTTGGACATAAGCTTTCCACAACGGCAAACGCTTTTCTTTTTCTGCTTTTAAAATTTCAACTCCGTTGGCTGCAGCTATCTTTCTCAGGGTGTTGTTGACCAAATACAACATAACGATCAACACCAACAGCACCAAAACAAGTACGCCAAGAATTAGGGCAGAGGAAGTGTCATCCCCACCACCAGCAGTTGCGGTCGCAACGGCTGCAGGTACGGCAGGCGCGGGAGGCGTATAGTCTGTGTAAGCCAAAATGTTGTCAATATCTTCATTACTCAACTGCGGGAAGGCAGTCATTACAGATTTATTGTACTCCTCGTAAATGGCTACGGCTTGTGGGTCACCAGCTTTGACCATTGCCATTGAATTTTTAATCCAGGAATAAAGCCATTCTTTGTCGTATTTTTCTGAAACTCCTGCCAAAGCAGGACCTACGGCGCGCTTGTTGAGTTTGTGACAAGCTGCGCAATTGGCGTTAAAAAGCGATTTTCCTTTTTGAACATCAGGCTCTTGAGCCCCGACAAAGGAGGAAAAAATAAGCGCGAGAAGGGTAGTTAGGAATATGTGGCTTGGGGCAACATTTCGGTAAGAAAACCTAGTCATGTTTAGTTGGCGTAAATTCATCAAAGCTTTAGCTATGAACATTCAGCTGACAAAAGTACGACACAGCCCTCATTTTAAGAAACCTTGTGTGGGCTTAAAAATAATTTATATTTATTCTAAATTGATATGCTAAAACACTGAATATCAGTGTTTTAATTAAAGTTTGTTATAGTAAAATTAAACAATAATATAAAACAAATATTGTGTGTCATGAAGAGTCAGTGTTTCTTTGTAGGCATGAAAAGATTCCTCTTTTTTGTGGTGCTGATTCCAAGTTTTTTGTTAACAGCTCAAGAAGCTGAATTGCGGCTTATATTGCCTGAAAATTTAGAGGCTGTCATGGCGCGTAAAATTGCTTTAGACAAAACACGTTCCGAACAAGAACAATACACAGTTCAAATTTTTTCTGGAAATTTCGATCAAGCCGAAATACAACTTGAGCGTTTTTTGGAATTATTTCCAGAAGTAGAAGCCAAACTGAGCTTTGAAACCCCCAACTACAAGATTCGTGTGGGACGCTATGCTACCCGACTAGAGGGATTGACAGCCTTGGCAAAGATTAAAAAGAAATTCTCTCAGGCTTTCCTTTTGCTTCCTTAAAGTTTACTTGAGTTTTTTCTTAACGGCTATCTCTTGGAATGCCTCAATGGTGTCTCCAATTTTGATATCATTGTAGCCCTTGATTTGCAAACCACAGTCGTAACCTTTGGTCACTTCTTTGACGTCGTCTTTAAAGCGTTTTAGAGACTCTAAGACACCTGTATATACAACGACGCCTTCTCGGATGATACGTACACCCGAGTTGCGTAAAATCTTCCCATCCACAACCATACAGCCTGCGATGGTACCTACTTTGGATATCTTAAAGGTTTCACGGATTTCAACGTTACCGGTAACTTCTTCTTTGAATTCTGGAGATAGCATACCTTCCATCGCATCTTTGAGATCATTGATGGCATCATAGATAATCGAGTAGCTGCGAATGTCAATCGCTTCTTTGTCTGCCAATTGGCGGGCAGTACCCACAGGGCGTACATTAAAGCCAACAATAATAGCATCGGAAGCCGAAGCTAGCAACACATCCGATTCGGTAATCGCACCAACTCCTTTGTGAATGATATTGACTTGGATTTCTTCCGTCGACAGTTTTTGAAATGAGTCTGTAAGTGCCTCTACAGAACCGTCAACATCTCCTTTTAGGATGACGTTTAGCTCCTTAAAGTCACCCAAGGCAATACGTCGTCCGATTTCGTCAAGGGTGATGTGGCGTTGTGTACGAACAGATTGCTCACGCACCAACTGGGTTCTTTTGGCAGCAATTTGTTTGGCTTCTTTTTCGTCTTCAAAAACATTAAAACGATCTCCGGCTGTAGGCGCACCGTCCAGACCCAAAAGGGAAACAGGTGTGGATGGCCCCGCGACTTCTACGTCATGACCGCGTTCATCTTGCATGGCTTTGACCTTTCCACTATGGCGGCCGGCCAATAAAAAGTCTCCTATACGAAGGGTTCCTGCCTGAACCAGTACTGTCGAAACATAACCTCTTCCTTTATCCAAATAAGCTTCTACAATTGTTCCCTGAGCAGGCTTATTGGGGTTTGCCTTAAGCTCGAGTAATTCGGCCTCTAGCATTACTTTTTCTAGCAGTTCATTGATTCCGGTTCCTTGCTTGGCTGAAATATCATGCGACTGAATCTTACCTCCCCAATCTTCGACAAGTAAATTCATGCCTGCCAAACCTTCTTTGATTTTTTCAGGATTGGCGTTGGGGCTGTCTATTTTGTTAATGGCAAATACGATAGGTACAGAGGCCGCCTGGGCATGGCTGATGGCTTCTTTGGTTTGCGGCATGATGTCATCATCTGCGGCGATTACAATAATCACCAAGTCGGTCACTTGGGTACCGCGTGCACGCATGGCAGTAAAAGCTTCGTGACCGGGCGTGTCTAAAAATGTAATTTTCTGACCGCTTTCCAGTTCCACACTGTATGCTCCGATGTGCTGGGTAATTCCTCCTGACTCATCTGCCGTCACGTTGGCATTTCTAATATAATCCAACAGCGATGTCTTTCCGTGGTCTACATGACCCATAACAGTCACAATGGGGGCACGCGGCTCCAGGCTATCTGGCGCATCTTCCTCTTCTTGAATGGCCTCCTCAATGTCTGCAGTGACAAACTCGACTTCATAGCCAAACTCTTCAGCTACAATAGAGAGTGTCTCGGCATCCAGTCGCTGGTTCATGGTCACCATGATTCCCAATGTCATACAAGCAGATATGATTTCTGTGGAGCTGACATCCATCATCGTGGCTACCTCTCCGACAGTAACAAATTCAGTGACCTTGAGCACTTTGCTTTCGGCTTCCATTTGTGCTATGTCTTCCTCAGAACGTTGGCGGTGACTATCACGCTTTTCTCGACGGTATTTGGCCCCTTTGGATTTGGTGGTTTTCCCTTGTAACTTTTCAAGGGTTTCTCGAATTTGCTTTTGAATTTCTTCTTCGCTTGGTTCTTCTTTAACTACTGCCGGGCGTGCGGGTTTGCGCTTGTTGTCGGACTTACCACCCGAGGCGTCTTTGGTAATGCGTTTTCTTCTTCGCCTGCGCTCTTGGTCCGCATTGGAACTGGGCTTTGGCTTTTCAAATTTTTGGAGGTCAATCTTGTCTCCTGCTACTTTTATACCACTTAGTTTGGTGTACTGAGTCGTGTGTTTTTTTGGAGCCTCCTCAGAAGATACCTCTTCAGCGGGTGTTTCTTTAGAAGGGACTTCAGTTACATCTGTTTTGCCAGTGACTGTTTCCGGCTCAGTAACTTTTTGTACTTCCTTCTTCTCAGGGGCAGGCTTGGGCGCTGGTTTTTTAGGTTCCAAATCTATTTTGCCCACCTGACGCAAGCCTTTAAGATCCGTTTTTGCTGAAATTACCTTTTGTTTGGCCTCTTGTTTTTCTTCGATCTGCTGGCGGATGGCTTCCTTTTCCTTGCGTTTCTCCTCACTGACTTCGTGTGAGGCCTCGCGCTTGGTGCGGTCGGTCTGAAAAGCATCCAACAACAACTGATATTCTTCTTGAGAAATCTTTGATGTGGGTCGGGCTTCTACCTTATGACCATGCTCAGCCAAATGATCCACCACACGATCCAACGAGATGTTTAACTCACGAAGAACTTTGTTGATGCGAATTGTTTTTACTTCAGACATACCTTGTTTTCAAATTCAAAAATATAAATTTCCAGCGCTTTTAACCTGAAAATTCAGCACTTAATATATTGCGTACATCGACTATCGTCTCTTCTTCCAAGTCTGTACGCTTTACCAAATCGGATACTTCTTGCTCCAGCACACTCTTGGCAGTGTCTAGACCAACTTTTCTAAATTCTTCGATAATCCATGCTTCGATTTCGTCAGAGAACTCTGTCAGTTCAACATCTTCTTCAGCACCTTCACGATAAACATCGATTTCATAGCCGGTCAATTGGCCAGCCAATCGGATGTTAAAACCGCCACGACCAATGGCTTTAGACACCTCCGAAGGATCCATAAATACTTCAACACGTTTTTGCTCTTCGTCGATGGTCATCGAAGTGATTTTTGCAGGACTCAATGCACGCGTAATGAGCAATTGGGTGTTGTTGGTGTAATTGATCACATCAATGTTTTCGTTACCCAACTCACGTACAATTCCGTGTATTCTGGAACCTTTCATTCCCACACAAGCACCTACAGGATCGATGCGGTCATCGTATGAGTCGACTGCTACTTTGGCTTTCTCACCAGGCACACGGACCGCTTTTTTGATGGTAATCAGGCCGTCAAAAACTTCAGGAATTTCTTGTTCAAAAAGTTTCTCCAAAAACTTGGGGGATGTTCTTGACATGATGATGCTAGGCTTGGTGCCTTTGAGCTCAACACTCTCAATAATTCCACGCACATTGTCTCCTTTTCTGTAAAAATCAGAGGGGATTTGCCGGTCTTTGGGGATGACAATCTCATTGCCATCATCGTCTAGCAAAATCACTACGCGGTTGCGTACGTGGTGTACTTCAGCTGTGTAAATCTCACCCACAAGATCAATAAATTGCTTGTAGATAATGGTGTTGTCGTGCTCGTGGATACGGGCAATCAGGTTTTGTCGAAGAGACAAAATGGAACGTCGGCCCAAATCGGAAAGCTTTACTTCTTCTGACACATCTTCGCCTACTTCAAAATCAGGCTCAATTTTGCGGGCTTCTGTGAGTTCGATTTCCTCATTGGGATCCTCTACAGCACCGTCTTCAACAACGATGCGGTTGCGCCAGATTTCCAAGTCACCTTTATCGGGGTTGATGATAATGTCAAAGTTGTCGTCGGTGCCAAATTTGCGTTTGAGGGTGTTGCGAAACACCTCTTCCAAAATCGCCATAAGGGTCACACGGTCGATGAATTTGTCGTCTTTAAACTCTGAAAATGATTCGATTAATGCGAGATTTTCCATTGCGGGGTTACTTAAATTGTAATTGAACGGTTGCTTTTTGAATGTGGTCATAGGGCAAGCGCACTTGCTTGGCCACGGTGTGTTTTCCTTTTCCCACCGGTTTGGGCTCTCGAGCCTTCCAGTGAAGGGTAATGTTTTGATCGTCTGCCTCGGTCAGGATGGCTTTGTAAGACTGATTGTCAGCGGTCTCTACTACCAATTTTCTGCCTATGTGTTTGCGGTACTGACGGGCAGTTTGCAAAGGAGTCGATGCACCTGCCGAACTTACTTCCAAAGAGAAGTCTTGGGCCTCACGGTCCAAATTGTGCTCGATATGGCGGCTGACAGCCATACACTGCTGGAGGGTCACCCCCTTGTCACCGTCTAGGGTAACACGAATGCGCGCCAGTTCGTCGATCTGCAAATCGATCAAAAACAAATCGGCCTGCGCTGCCAAGGCTTCTTCCAAAAGGGTATGTACTTTTTTTGTAAACTCCATTGTTTAGAAATAAAAAAGAGGACGCTGTCCCCTTCCGTAGTTCCACAAAATCGAGGCAAATATACGTTTAAATTTAGTAAATCCCGAATTTATTACATTCGCAGGGATGGAAACCTATGCCAACGCACTGTTATATGCGATCCCAGCTTTTGTGGTGCTAATGTCTGTGGAGATGCTCTATGGGTATTGGACCGGCAAACAGACCTATGTGTTTATGGATACCATCGCCAGTTTGAGTTCGGGACTGACCAATATCCTCAAAGATACCCTTGGGCTTGCATTGATACTGATATCCTACCCTTGGTTGGAAAACACGCTTTCTTTGGTTGAAATCACAGCCACGCCTTGGCTCTACTTAGCAGCCTTTGTGTGTATAGACTTCGCCTCCTATTGGTCGCATCGGCTCAACCACAAAATCAATGTGTTTTGGAACCAACACATCATCCATCACAGCAGCGAAGAGTTTAATATGGCTTGTGCGCTCCGACAAAGTATTTCCAACCTGTTGGGCTATGGGGCTTTGTTTTTGATTCCTGCCGCCCTACTTGGTATTCCAGAGCAAGTTATTGGGCTGTTGGCGCCCTTGCATTTGTTTGGGCAGTTTTGGTACCACACGCGTCATGTTGGCAAGTTGGGTTGGTTGGAGTATATCATCGTAACACCCTCTCAGCATCGGGTACATCACGCCATCAACCCCATATATATTGACAAAAACCTGGGGGCCATTTTTTGTGTTTGGGACCGTATGTTTGGGACTTTCCAAGAGGAACTGGTCGAAGAACCGCCTGTGTATGGGGTGCTCAAACCTGTACGCACTTGGAACCCCGTATTAATCAACTTTATGCACCTATGGAGCCTGGCACAAGATGCGTGGCATACCCGCAACTGGAAGGACAAACTCCGCATTTGGGTGAAGCCTACCGGTTGGCGCCCACTGGATGTAGCTCAAAAAAGACCCCTGCAAACCATCAAAGACGTACACCATTTTGAAAAATATGCGCCAACAACTTCCAATAATCTCTCCTATTGGGCTTTATTTCATCTTTTGGCCACACTCGGCTTGTTGCTGCAAATGTTGTACAATTTCGCATCCTTAGAGTCGGCTCAGCTAATGGAAATTGGGTTGGCTTTGTTTGTAGCTGTGTTTGGTTACACCAGTGTAATGGACGGCAAAAAATGGGCTTTGCGGTTTGAACAAGTGCGGAGCTTTCTTACTTTTGGTTGGGCACTGCTGGTGCTACAGCAAGATGTGAGTATTTACTTGCCTTGGTTGGTTTATGGCGGGCTGTCTGGGTTGATGGCTGTTTACTTGGCTTTAAAAAAACAATAGAATTAAAACAAAAAAAATCCCGCTAATTGCAGGATTTTTGTTGGCCTACTAGGGATCGAACCTAGACTCTTCTGAACCAAAATCAGACGTGTTGCCAGTTACACCATAGGCCATTGGAGGTGCAAAAGTAAAATAAAGTTTTTGGAAGACCAATACTTTGTATTTGGATTTCACTCCAAAATGAGAAATGTGTACTTTCGTACCTCGTTTCAATTCGTTTGCATGAACTACAATCAATGGAACAACCTTCTGGGTTGGGCAACATTTGCCGTGGCACTTGCCACCTACATACTTACGGTAGAACCCACCGCCAGTTATTGGGATTGTAGCGAATACATAGCCACTTCAGCCAAACTCCAAGTAGGACACCCGCCGGGGGCGCCCTTTTTTCAGATGGTGGGTGCTGTTTTTGCTGGGTTGGCGCCTACGGTAGAACACATCGCACTCGCAGTAAACATGATGTCGGTGTTGGCAAGTGCATTTACGATTTTGTTTTTGTTTTGGACCATCACCCGATTGAGCAAGCGATTACTAGACCCAAATAACCAAGGGAATCACAATGCAGGAATTTTTGTGGCTGCTGCTGTAGGGGCTTTGGGCTTTTCTTTTTCAGATAGTTTTTGGTTCAACGCCGTTGAGGCAGAAGTATATGCCATGGCGACCTGCATACTGGCAGTTCTTTTTTGGCTGGGCTTGCGTTGGGAAGCCGATATGCACACCCCACGTGGAGATCGTTGGCTGGTGCTGATTGCCTTTGTAGTGGGGCTTTCTTTTGGCGTGCACTTTATGGGATTGTTGACACTCCCAGCCATCGGCATGCTTTATTATTTTAAGAATACCCAAACGATTACTATTAAAAACTTTGTACTGGCCAATGTCATTTCAGTGGCCATTTTGTTGTTTATTTTCAAATTGTTGTTGCCATCTACCTTGGCCTTCTTTGGATATGCAGAGGTGTTTTTTGTCAATCAGGTGGGCTTGCCGTTCAATTCCGGCACCATCATAGCTGGCACAGCCATCACAGTCTTTTTTTGGTTCGCGCTCAAATGGACACAATCCAAACAATGGGTGCAAATCAATACCGCCCTGCTGTGTGTGCTGTTTATCCTCATAGGTTTTTCTTCGTGGATGATGCTGCCCATACGCGCCAATGCCAACACGGTCATCAACGAAAATGCTCCTACCGATGCGCGCTCCCTATTGGCATACTACAATCTTGAGCAATACCCTGACACCCATTTGTTCTACGGCCCCATGTTTACGGACATGTACGCCGGGCAAGACCCTGACAATCCCTATGTGGACGACAAACCCAAATATGAACGCGATGAAAAAATCGGGCGCTATATCGTAGTCAACGAGTGGGAACAAGCACGCATCAACAGCAATAGTGCTCATGAAGGCATACTTCCCAGAATGTGGAGTAGTGGGAACGCGGTCAACTATATGCGTTATTTTGGGGTTGTAGATTTTGATATCAAAGCTGAATATCGCAATGAGCAAGGACTGATACAGATGGTCAATGAGTTTATTGGCCGTTGGAATGAGGGGGATGCAGATGTAGAAGACTACCACCGTTTTTTACAACAATTTGGTTCCTACTTGGACATTGAAAAACCCTCCTTTTTTACCAACCTCCGCTATATGTTTGAATTCCAAATGGGCTATATGTATTGGCGGTATTTTATGTGGAATTTTTCAGGACGCCAAAACGACATTCAAGGCAAACTAGACCGCACCAATGGCAATTGGATTAGCGGCATTCCTTTTATAGACAATTGGCGACTTGGGTCTCAAGACGCACTACCAGGTGAGTTGCAAAACAACAAAGCCAAAAACAAATACTACATGCTGCCTTTGCTGTTTGGGCTTTTCGGGCTGTTGTTTTTATACCAACAAGACCCCAAACGCTTTTGGGTGGTGTTGTTACTGTTTTTGTTTACTGGATTGGCACTAAAAGTGTATTTGAACGAACGTGTTTTTGAACCTCGTGAAAGGGACTATGCACTTGTGGGTTCTTTCTATGCCTTTAGCATCTTTATCGGATTTGGCGTGCTGGCTCTGACTATGCGCTTACGTACATTTTTGCAGCCCAAATTGGCCATGGTATTGACAGCCATTTTTAGTTTGTTAGCTGTTCCTGTGCTGATGGCTTCTGAAAACTGGGACGATCATGACCGATCGGGCAGATATACGGCCCAATCGACTGCCAAAGCCTATCTGGACTCTATCGAAGAAGGGGTAGACGCCATGATTTTTACCATTGGTGACAACGATACCTTTGCCTTATGGTATGCCCAAGAGATTGAAGGCTATCGGACAGATGTACGCAGCATCAACACCCAACTTTTGGCAACCGATTGGTATATCGATCAGCTGAAAAGAAGAACCTATGAGAGTACACCCATACCCTCTCAGCTCAAACATGCCCAATATGCCTACGGAGTCAGGGATTATATCAAACACGAAGCGCTTTTGGACAGCGTGCGTTGGGATATTGATGACTTTATGAGTTGGGTAAGCAGTGACCACCCACGTACCAAATACAAACATTTGTTGCAACAATATGGTGCTGACATGGAGCGAATCCCAAAAGCTACCCAAGAGTTGGTTTACTATCCCACCAACAAAATTCGAGTCCCTGTCAACAAAGAAAACGTGCTGAAAAGTGGCTTAGTAAAACCCCAAGACGCTGACTTGATTGTAGATTACATCGATATAGATCTGCCTACCTCTGGGCTATACAAAAACCGCTTGTTGATGCTCGACATTTTGAAAAACAATGACTGGGAAAGGCCTATCTATTTTACAGGCGGTAGCTATGATGAGGAAGAGTATTTCTGGATGAAAGAGTACCTTCAACTCGAGGGCTTGGTCTATAAATTGGTACCTATTCGTACGCCCATCAACCCCAACAATCCATACCAAATGGGGCGTGTTGATGCTGAGAAAATGTATGAGGTTGTAAAGAAATGGGATTGGGGAAATGCCGACAGCCCGGATATTTACCACGACCCCGAAACCCGAAAAAACAGCATCTCTTTCCGTTCGAATATCAGCCGATTGGCAGAAGCATTGATTGATAAAGGACAGTCAGAAAAAGCCATCGAAGTACTCGACTTGGCCATGGACAAGATGCCCCTAGAATCCTTTGGCTATTACAGCCTACTTACCCCTTTTGTGGAAGCCTACTACAGCGCAGGGGCGCATACCAAAGCACAAATATTAATGCAGCAGTTGTCCAAAGGATACAGGGAATATATGAACTATTATACGGGCGTGTCGCTGGATGACCAATACAGTATGTCTCAAGAATTGCTGGCTTATGTAGAACGCTACCGAAGTCTGGTCGAAGCTGTTGTGCAAGCCCGAGATTTTGAGGTACTCGCCGAGGAATTTGAGCTCTTCTATGAATCGATTTTACCATTTAGGTATTTCTACGGAGACTATGATTTTTATGCAGAACTCCAACCCTTTGTGTCGGCTTTGTACAAGGCCACTGACAACGCGAGTGGACTAAATTTATATGAAAAAATAGCTGCTGCCTATCAAAACAGATTGGAATTGTACACCAGTGTGCAAGAAGAAGATTTGGCTTACTACACGTCTTCCATCAACTTGGATGTAGAAGCCTATCGTTCCCTACTGGAAACCTTGGAAAGACACGAGCAAGACAAAAAAATTATTGAGGAAGCACAAATAAAGTTTGATGCTGCTACCGCTAGGTACGAAAGTCTAAATCTTTAAAGGAAATCTTTCATCAAAGAAATCAGGGTGTTGGCATCTTGCTCACCACTCTGACGCCATACCATTTCGCCCCCTTTGTAAATCATTAGGGTGGGCAGGCCTTTTACACGCAGCGCTTCAACCAACTGTGGATTTTTTTCGACATCGATTTTGATGACTTTGCCTTGGTCGCCCATGGCAGCAGCTACATCACGTAGTACTGAATGCATCTCACTAGCTGTTTCCCCCCACTCTGTGTAGAAGTCGAGTAGGATTGGAATTTGCGCATCTATTAATTCACCAAACTTAGACATGGTTCAATCAAATTTAGGATATGCTTAGGGCAAAAATACATTTTTATGGTTAAAATGATGTTAAACCGCTTTTTTTAAGGTGATTACGCTGATTTCGGGCCATATTCCGAAGCGCCCTGGATAGGCCAAGTAGCCAAACCCTCGGTTGACATTGAGGTACTTGTTGTTTTCCTGATACATCCCTGCCCAATAAGGGTAGCGCCATTGAACAGGACTCCATTGAAACTTCCCCGGGATTTCAATTCCGAATTGCATGCCATGCGTATGACCACTTAGTGTCAAGGGAATGTGAACGCGATCATCTTTGACTTTTAGTTGCCAATGCGATGGATCATGGCTCAACAAAATTTTAAAACTATCTGCTTGCAAACCGTTAAGTGCTTTGTTCAAATCGCCCTTTTTCTTAAAGCCACCTGCACCCCAATTTTCGACACCCACTATAGCGATGGATTGCCCTTGTTTTTCAATAAGCTTGTGTGTATTTCGAAGTAGCTGGAATCCCATTTGCGCTTGGATTTCTAATAGCCGATTGAAATTGGCGGCTTTGTCTTCGGGGCTATTCCAAGGCACATAGTCACCATAGTCATGATTACCCAAAACAGAATAGACCCCATGTTTGGCTGTTAGGGCTCCAAAAAGCGATTGCCATTTTTGGAGTTCATCGGCACGGTTGTTCACCAAATCACCGGTAAACAATATCACATCAGACTGCTGCTGGTTGATCAAATCAATGCCGTACTGTACACGTTTGTAGTTGTCAAAACTCCCACAATGAAGATCAGAAATTTGAGTCAGTTGAAAACCATCAAATTGCTCAGGCAGATCTTCAAAAGCAAGCTCATATCTCAAAACTTTATAATTGTATCTACCCCTAAAAATGCCATATATCAAACCTGCTACAGGAAGGGCGGCTACGCCCAATGCCAACCGACTGATAAATTTTCTGCGCCCCACCCAAACAGGGCCCAACTCGGGAACAAAAAATGCGATGACAGCTCTCAAAATACGTGTGATGTCTTCAATCGCCAAAAAAGCGACCACCAAGCTTTGGAAGACAAACAAAATGATGTAAAATCCAAGTGCATAGTTACGTGCTGATTCTTTTTGCGCGTCACTAATGCCGAAGAACTGCCAATTGAGGTTTAGAAAAACCAACACACAGCACCCCCAATACAAACCCATGAGCCAGCGAGAAGGTGAAAGAGTGCGCAACGCCTGACCCGCATAACCACTCAACAGCACGAAAAAAAGCAAAAAGATGATCCAACGTATCATGACCCAAAAATACACTTTGATGAAGATATAACGAATTCCGATTTTAAACCCTATTTTTGAGCTTAGCCCATGGCCGAACAAAAAAGACTCTTTCTTCTCGATGCCTATGCCCTTATATTCAGGGGCTATTATGCGTTTATCAAAAACCCGAGGATCAATTCCAAAGGGATGGACACCAGTGCCATTATGGGTTTTACCAACTCACTGCTGGATTTGATTCGACGTGAAAAACCCGATTATTTGGCGGTGGCTTTTGACAAAGGCGGGTCTGTTGCCCGAACCGAGGTTTTTTCAGATTACAAAGCCAACCGTTCCGAAACTCCTGAAGCCATCAAACTCGCAGTGCCTTATATTCATCAGATTTTGGAAGCCATGCACATACCCATCATAGAAAAAGAAGGGTATGAGGCCGACGACATCATCGGGACCTTGTCCAAACAAGCGGAAAAAGAAGGATTTCAGATCTACATGGTCACCCCTGACAAAGATTTTGCGCAATTGGTGTCAGAAAATATATTCATGTACCGCCCCGCACGCATGGGCAATGGCATTGAAATTTGGGGCATCCCCGAGGTACAACAAAAATTTGAGGTCCAAGAGCCCGAGCAGGTCATCGATTTTTTAGGCATGATGGGCGACTCGGTCGACAACATACCCGGATTGCCGGGCGTGGGTGAAAAAACCGCCAAAAAATTCTTAGCCGAATATGGCAGTATGGAAAATCTACTGGCCAACACCCATGAGCTTAAGGGCAAGATGAAAGAAAAAATCGAAGCCAACAAAGATTTGGGGCTTTTGTCAAAAAAACTGGCAAGTATCATGCTAGATGTGCCGGTGCAGTTTGAGGCTGACCAATACACCCTCGACAAACCCGATACCGATAAGGTCAAGTCCATATTCCAAGAGTTGGAATTTCGGCGTATGACAGAAACCTTTTTAAAACTGTTTGCGGAAAGTTCGCCAGCTCAAGAAGTAGCTGATCCCCCTACACCTACAGCGCCCCAAGCCTTTGATTTGTTCAATCAGCCGGGCACAGGAAATGTGCAAGTCGATAGTGGCATGGCCAGTTTGTCTGACACCTCGCATCTGTATCAAACCGTTGAGACCGACAAGGAAAAACAACTGCTGTTGGATGCCTTAATGAAACAAAAATCGGTCTGTTTTGATACAGAAACTACCGGATTGGACCCATTGACGGCAGAATTGGTTGGCATCGCTTTTAGTTGGCAGGCACATACGGGCTTCTACCTTCCGCTTCCTGAAGATCGGATGATATGTCAAACCACACTCGAATTTTTTCGACCGTTTTTTGAAGCGGCTGAAATCGAAAAAATCGGGCAAAATCTCAAATACGATCTTAAAGTATTATTACAATATAATATGGAGGTGAAAGGTCCCATGTTTGACACCATGCTCGCTCACTACCTGATCAACCCCGACATGCGCCACAATATGGATGTGCTATCCGAAACTTATCTGGGCTACAGCCCACAATCCATCACCGAGCTTATCGGTAAAAAAGGACCCAAACAACGCTCCATGCGCGAGGTGCCGCTTGAACAGCAAAAAGAATATGCGGTTGAAGATGCGGACATTACCTTTCAACTTAAAAATCATTTTGCCAAAGAATTGCAAGCCAACCATTTGGAAAAACTCTTCCGCGATATCGAAATTACTTTGGTGGCCGTCTTGGCAGACATGGAGCGAGAAGGCATTCGCATTGATGTGGAGTACCTAAAAAAACTCAGCAAAGAATTTAGCGCAGAGGCGCTAACCCTAGAAGAACGTATTTATGAACAAGCAGGCGAACGCTTTAACCTAGCTTCTCCCAAGCAGTTGGGCCCCATTTTGTTTGACAAACTCAAACTGGTCGATAAGCCCAAAAAAACCAAAACAGGCCAATACTCCACAGCCGAGGACGTGCTCTCGTATTTGGCCAAAGACCATCCCATTGTAGCCGATATTTTGGAATGGCGGTCGGTCCAAAAACTCAACAATACCTATGTGGCAGCCTTGCCCGAAGAGGTCAACCCTGCGACAGGGCGTGTGCATACCCAATACAACCAAGCGGTTGCAGCCACCGGAAGGTTGAGCAGCAACCACCCCAACCTGCAAAACATACCCATTCGTACCCAAAGGGGGCAGTTGGTACGCAAAGCCTTTGTACCGCGAAATGACGATTTTTTATTGCTTGCTGCAGACTATTCGCAAATCGAATTGCGGGTGATTGCATCGTTGAGTGGCGACCCCGAAATGCAGTCTGCTTTTATCAACAACGAGGACATTCATGCCAGTACGGCCGCCAAAGTTTTTGGTGTGCCCCTCTCTGAGGTAAGTCGTGAGCAACGCAGCCAAGCCAAAACGGTCAACTTTGGGATTATCTATGGTGTTTCGGCTTTTGGACTCAGCAACCAGACCAGCCTCAACCGAAGCGAAGCCAAAGATCTTATAGACGCTTATTATACCACCTACCCACGCCTCAAGGCTTATATGGGTGAACAAGTGCATTTTGCCCGAGAAAACGGTTATGTAGAAACCGTGTTGGGTCGCCGTCGCTATCTCAAAGATATCAACTCTCGCAATCCGGTTGTACGGGGGGCTGCCGAGCGCAATGCTGTCAACGCACCCATACAAGGGAGTGCTGCCGATATTATCAAAATCGCCATGCTGCGCATCCACCAAAAGCTCAAAGGATTTGAGTCCAAGATGTTGTTGCAGGTACATGACGAACTGGTGTTTGACGCCAAAAAAAGTGAGCTGGAAGGCCTGCAACAAATGGTCAAAACAGAGATGGAGCAAGCCTTTACACTCAACGTACCTTTGGTGGTAGATATGGACACCGGTACCGATTGGTTGGCGGCGCATTAACAGAGAAATTTTATTTTCAAAAGGCGGTTTGCTTTTTTCCCTATTAATTGTACATTTGCAGCCCGATTTCGGTCAACCGAAGTTTTGGGTAAACGATTTAAAGAAATTCTAGTGGATTCATTGAGTTACAAAACCATCTCCGCCAACAAGCAAACCGCTGACAAACAGTGGGTGGTGGTCGATGCCGAAGATCAGATCCTTGGGCGCTTTTCGTCCAAAGTTGCCAAGCTGTTGCGCGGCAAGCACAAACCTAGCTACACGCCTCATGTGGATTGTGGTGACAATGTGGTGGTGATCAATGCCGAGAAAGTCAAGCTGAGCGGCAACAAATGGGAAGACAAGTCTTATATCCGTTACACAGGGTATCCTGGTGGTCAGCGCAGCTTGTCTGCCACCGAGCTTTTTGCCAAAGACCCCAAACGATTGGTTGAAAAAGCTGTCAAAGGCATGTTGCCCAAAAACAAATTGGGTGCCGACTTATTTCGTAACCTTTATGTGGTGACTGGCACCGAACATCCTTATGATGGCCAAAAGCCTACCGCTATTAATATCAACGAATTGAAATAATTATGGAAGTGATTCATAAAATTGGTCGTCGTAAAACTGCTGTTGCTCGGGTATATCTGTCTGAGGGTAAGGGAGACATTTCGATCAACAAAAAAACATTGGCCGATTATTTTCCAACCGCTACTCTACAGTACAAAATCAACCAACCCTTGGCCCTAACTGAAAGCCTTGGGAAGTTTGATCTGAAGATTTCTGTATTGGGCGGAGGACCCAACGGTCAGGCAGAGGCTGTCCGTTTGGCCATTTCTCGTGCTTTATGTGCCGTCGACGAAGACCACCGCGCCGTGCTCAAGCCCGAAGGTTTGCTTACACGCGACCCTCGCATGGTAGAACGTAAAAAGTTTGGGCAGAAAAAAGCCCGTAAAAAATTCCAATTCTCCAAACGTT
>JBMYLY010000004.1:0-54296 GCA_049596815.1 Flavobacteriaceae bacterium
AAGCCAACCTTCGGGTTGGCTTTTTTACATAGAATGCATTTTATCAAAACCCACGGGCTCACTATCTTTACCCCATGATTTTTTTTATCAGCGGCGCCGAATTGGTGTTTGTTTTTTTGGTGATACTATTGGTCTTCGGAGCCGACCGTGTGCCTGAGATTGCTCGTACTTTGGGCAAAGGCATGCGACAGGTGCGCAACGCTACCCAAGATATTAAAGAAGAAATTCAAAAATCAGCCAAAGACCATGGTGTTAACACCCAACAGATCGAAAATCAGATTCGTGAAATCAAAGATGAGGTCGAAGACACCGCTGGTTCTATCAAAAGAAAACTTTAGCGCTTGCGGCTGAGCGACAATCCGTCGCGTATGGGCAATATCACCGTTTCTACCCTACTATCGGTATTGATTTTATGATTGTAAACCTGAAGGGCTTTGGTGGCCTCGTCGTCCCCCTCTTTTAGCACCTTTCCCGACCAAAGCACATTGTCGGAAATCAGCAAAGCACCTGGGTTCATTTTGTCAATAATCAAATCAAAATAGTGAGGGTAATTTTCTTTGTCCGCATCCATAAACACCAAATCATAGGGTCCGGAGAGTTTGGGCAGTATGTCTGCCGCCATACCCAAGTATTGGTGGATGTGGTTGCCGTAAGGGGATAAGTCAAAATACTTGCGTTGCATTTGAGCCAACTCCTCATTGCAGTCGATGGTGTCCAAACGACCCTCTGTGGCCATGCCTTCAGCCAAACACAAACTTGCATAACCAGTGTAAGTACCGATTTCCAATATTTTTTTGGGTTGTATGAGTTTGGATAATAGCGCGAGTATGCGTCCTTGATAGGCACCACTCAACATACGGGGTTGCAATACCTTCTGGTGTGTCTCTCTATTGAGTTGTTGCAGCAGCTCAGGTTCTTGCGCACTGTGGGTGTCCAGATATTGTTGGAGTTGTTCTGATATAAATTCCATGATTATTTGGGTCTGGCGTAGGGAAATCGTTCGATGAGTTTCGGGCTTGCATAGCCGTCAAGTCCGTTGATGGTCACGCTTTGGGCTGCCTCTAGACTCAGCCACCCATCCTCTTGGAGGATGTGATCGTCTAGGTGTATGGCAACTATCTTAGAGACAATTAGCAGGGTGTTGTTTTCTTTAATTTCGTATTCGTTGAGGTATTCACAGCCCAAGCGCACTTTGGCATCCTGAACATAGGGTGCATGAAAGCCGTTGAGGTATTCGGGTTTGAAATCGGTCTGGTCAAACTCGGACACATCAGCAGGGTATTTGGCAGAGGTGTGGTGGGCATCGGCTACGACTTCAGTATGGATGTGATTGACGGTGAAAAAACCGGTTTCTTTGATGTTTTTGTAGGTGTCTCTCGGCACGGTCGTTGGTCGAAGTACAAAACCCACCAAAGGCGGGTTGCTACCCAAGTGGGTGATGCTACTAAACACAGCTAGGTTTGTTTGGCCTTGGGTGGAAAGTGTTCCCAACAAATTGGCCGATTTGTATCCTGTGCAACTATTGATGAGGTTGAGCCGAAATATCTTGTCCATTTGCTGGATGTCGGCCGAGGAAAAGGAGTGCATTTCTTTTTTTACAAACATAATCAATCCGTTGAATTTGTTTATTTTTGCCCTCCATTAGGGTCATTAACTCAGTTGGTTCAGAGTGTCGCCTTGACAGGGCGGAAGTCATTGGTTCGAATCCAATATGACCCACAAGTATATACTGATAATCAGTTACTTACATCCAAAAATACTTAATAGAGGATAGAATAGTGGATAAATCAAAGAAGTTGAAATCCATGATTAAAGATTATTCTAATGATTTTAGTAGAGGTGAAATGTATAGAATGATTGATGAGGTGTATAAATAAGTGAAGAGTAATCCTCACTTCTTAACCTACAACAATCAATCTATTTAAGAAGAAAGTTCTTGAAATTTCTTTCTAAACACTAATGGTTTTTTTATTGTATGGAAAATTTCTTTGGTACCACCAGAGCCTACTAAAATTACAGTACCAAAACCTAATATTCTTCCTAAAATTGATTGGTTCACACCTACGCTTTCAATTTTAGAGTGATTCATCTCCACAGTTCTTCTGCTGATTATCCCAACTTTAATTATAACCCTTTTGTTGGTGATAACAAACTCTGAAGTTAATTTATCAATCAGAGCCAAGATAAATATTTTGAATGGATTCAAAAAAATTATCCAATGATAAGAAGTTTCATATTCTACTTTCTCATCTTTAATTAAATTTGAATTTACATAACTACCCATGTTTGTTGATTTAAAAGTTTGTTAAAGTTAAATAAATTTTCCAAACTATTTAACTCTGTAAAAACGAATCATTTAATTGGTAGCAACGATTTTTTGAATTGAATTTATCTAATAATTCATCAATATCCTCACTTTGAATTACATCAGTAATTTTTATATTTTAGATAAAATAATCCACTGATAATAAGTTCCTTGGTTTTATTTTTTTAACTATCCACAAAATGAGGATAACTTTATCCACCATTTGTGGATAAGACAAAAAAGAAGATAAATGTAGAGTTATGACTATCAGTTAATTAGAAATAAAAATTTTATTGGTTCGAATCCAATATGACCCACAATTATTTCCGTAGCAGATACAATACTAGACTTAATACTATACTAATTAAAATCGAAGTCCCCAACGGAAAATAAATCTGACTGTTTTTACCTTCCCACTTAAAATCCAATGGGTTTTTGTAGTCGATGCGCTCACCAAACACCATAAAGCATCCAACGACCACCAATACCACGCCCACAAAAATCAAAGTGCGTCCCATTAGTGCAAGACATCCATAAGGTTTTCTAATGCAAGGCTACGTGAGGCTTTGATGAGGACTTGGGAAGATCCCAAAGGGTTGCTCTTAAAAAAATCTTCAGCCTGTTGGGTGGTTTCAAAATAAAACTCCTTGTCTACCCATGGCTGAAATGGACGGCCCACCCAATAGCATTTGAGTTGGTTTTTAGCTGCCCAAGCCACAAGTTTTTGATGTTCTTCGGCTTCATAAGCCCCCAATTCGTTCATTTGTCCCAATATGGCCACTTTCTCACCAGGTTTTTGACAGAAAGCGGTCAATGCCGCCAACATACTACTCGGGTTTGCATTGTATGCGTCCAGGGTGATGTGTATATCACCTTTAGGGATCTGTTGGGAGCGGTTGTTGGTTGGGGTATAACTTTCAACTGCTTCTTGGATTTTCGAAAAGGGAATTTTTAAATATTTTCCAATGGCGACAGCTGCTGCGGTATTATAGGCATTGTAAGTGCCTGTGAGCTGGGTTTTGATGTGGTTTCCATTTGCTGTAAGTGAGACGGGATCACTGTTATTGTTTATTTCAAAGTCAAAATCCGAATCCTCATGAGTCCCATAAGTATAAGCGGGGTAGCCCGTGAGTTGGGCTATCATTTTTTTGTCATCTTTATTGGCAAAAATGACGCCACGATTGTTTTTTAGAAATTCATACAATTCACTTTTGGCTTTGACCACACCTTCGATACTCCCAAAACCTTCTAAATGCGCTTTTCCAAAGTTGGTAATCAGTCCGTAGTTGGGTTGTGTGATTTCTGCCAATTGGGCAATTTCGCCGGGGTGATTGGCGCCCATTTCAACCACTGCAAGTTCGGTGTCTGAATGTAGGCGCAACAGCGTTAGCGGAACGCCAATATGGTTGTTGAGATTGCCTTCTGTAGCAATGACCTTGTAATGACTTTGCAAAACCGCATGGATCAATTCTTTGGTGGTAGTCTTGCCATTACTGCCCGTGAGTGCAATAATAGGAGTGCCTAACTGTTTTCTGTGATGATTGGCGAGTTGTTGTAGGCTTGTCAGAACATCATCAACCAGAACAAAGCGCTTGTCGGCTCCATCAATGGGCTCATCAACCACCACTGCCAACGCCCCTTTTTTCAGGGCTTGATGGGCAAAACGATTGCCATTAAAGCTAGGCCCTTTTAAAGCAAAATACAGTTGTCCGCTTGTGAGCGTTCGGGTGTCTGTGGACACGCCTTTGGATTGAAGGAAAAGAGGGTAGAGGTTTTGCATCCTCAATCGTTCTTAACCACGTGGTCTCTTGCGTGTGTTGGGGTTGCTGCCCAAATAGGACATGGCACACCGGAAACCTACAAAATCTGCTGCCATAAACTCTGGAAGATAGCGACGTTGGGCCGGATCCAACCAGTAGGAACGGTCTTTCCATGAGCCTCCTTTGATAACCCTTGTTTGATTGGAAACCAAAGTATTCAATTGTTCATTTTGTTGTAGTCCGTCACTATCAACAGGAGATTTGTACATGTTGTCAACCTCTCTACGTGCAGAAAAAGCATCTCCATCTTGATAGTCTCTGTTGTCAGATCGGTCAAAATTGGAACGCAACTTGGTGTCCAAACTATCTACATCTTGTCTAAGCACAGAACCGGGAAGTTGTGAGAAAAACACCCGACCAGTTGGGGTGGTTCCGCCTATGTTGTCGTCGAGGGTGGCAGTAACTACTTTGCCATCTTCCCCGATAACAGGCTTGGAGAAATAATTCCCTCGATAATAATTCATATCACTAACATCACTGTTGGTAATAGGACGATAGACGTCAGCAACCCATTCAGACACATTGCCGGCCATGCCGTAAAGTCCATAATCATTAGGAGGAAATTGACGCACATCGGCAGTAATTTCTGCATTGTCACTGGACCAGCCGGCGATACCGCTGTAATCTCCTCTTCCTTGCTTAAAGTTGGCCAATTGGTCTCCTTCGTTTCTACGTTCCTTAGATCGGGAAGACTCTCCCGACCAGGGGTATTTTTTCTTCCCTTGGTAGCTGTTGTATTCTCTGATACCAGACAGTCCTAGGGCTGCATATTCCCACTCAACTTCAGTGGGGAGTCTGTATTCAGGCAATAATATGCCATCCTCAATTCTAGCCCCACTAATGGTGATAGAATCCGTTTCTCTGTCTTTTTGAATAGAAGCACGCCCTACAAATTTTGGATCATCAGTATTGTCATTCACTAATGCGCCTCCATAGACCTTGTCTGAGGCACGAAGGTAGGTCTCAACGTCAAAATTCACTTCTGGACTCAAAGTGTCAGCAACGCGAGCACCACGAGCCAAGTATCCTTTTTCTTCTAATATTTTTTCGTTTACCCTATTGGAACGCCATTTGGCGAAATTGACAGCTTGTTGCCAACTCACTCCTACTACCGGGTGGTTGCGAAAGGCCGGGTGGCGCAGGTAATTGTTGACCATGTCCTCATTAAAGCCCAGTTGGTTTCTCCAAACGAGTGTGTCAGGAAGTGCTGCTGTATAAATGTCTTTATATTGTGGTCCGGCGTTGCCATAGACACGCGCCAACCAATCCAAGTACTCCATATACATCAGGTTGGTCACTTCTGTTTCGTCCATGTAAAAAGAGCGTACTTGCATACGCACCGGAAGGTTGTTCCAATCCCGTAAAATGTCATCTTGAACTTTTCCCTTGGTAAAAGTACCCCCTTGGATAAACACTAAGCCTGGACCGGTTTGTTGTCCTTTATGATTGGTTTTGTATTGAAAACCACCACGTTCATTAATGTTCCATCCCGTGGCTTGTGATTTATTGCTACCACGCGAACTTCTGTTGGAACCACATGCCGAAACCATCAACACAATCATTCCAAGGGCAATCATTTTTTGATATCGAATACGCAACATGAATTTTTTGTCTTCTTTAAGTTTGCAAGATACTAAATATGCCTAATTTAGCTTAGCATGATTTTTGCACGTCTAAATAACGACATTATCTGTTAAATATTGCTGCAATAATAAACATGAAAATACCAAATCTTGACTTAAGACGTTTTACACACATGATTCGATTGTGTATGCTGTGTTTTCCGCTGTTTGTTTTTTCACAACAATTGGATATACCCATCGTATGGGATGGTATAAAATCTATAGAAACTCAAGCGGGAATCGTTACAACGCCCAGACCCGTGGGGCATTCTTTGTTTTTCAGCGACGCATCCGAGCAGTTCCTTGTAGAAACAAGTAGAGGACTCAGCGAGTCAGAAGCTCAAAAAGAATTTTTAATCACCAACATGGAACACGAGGAAGTGCTGGAAGCTTCGCTCTATAACTTAGATATTGACAAATTGCCCTCCGAGCCATCTGTTGGGCTTATCAAAACCAAAAGTCGAGAGGAGTATGAATTGCGAATTTCCTTGACTCCTTTCTATGTCAAAGACTCAAAAATGTTTCGGGTTACTTCACTGCAAATTTCTGCCAAGGCTGTGCAAGAGGTCAGTCAAGCCCAGAATTATAAAATGCTTAATGCCGATAACAGTCTTCCTCAAAATGGACATCGATTTGAAGTTGAAAAAACAGGAATCTACAAATTGACTGGACGTTTTTTAAAGCGCATAGGAGTCTCCATAAAAGATGTAAATCCAAGTACTTTAAAAATTTATGGTAAAGGTGGGCAAATGTTACCCTTGTTAAATAGTGAAGGCACCGATGTGGGTATGCACGAAAACCCTTTGCTGTTGGTGGGGATGGAGGATGGCTTGATAGAAAATGATGATTACCTATTGTTTTACGCCTACGGACATGACAATTGGAGTGGGGAAAGCAGCACATTCAAAAACCTTTATCATGATGCAGCTCATTATATTTTAAGTTACGGAGGCACGGCAGGCAAAAGAGTACAAATATTTAGCTCAGAATCACAATTATCAGACCCAATCACTTCGGCAGAGGTCATATTACATCACGAACAAGATCTTAGTAATATCGCTGGCATGGGTCGTCGGTGGTTTGGGGAGTCTTTCTACGGAAGTTCTGAGCAAGATTTTGTATTTACCTTAGACAACAGGGTAGAGGCAACTGAGGTAGATGTAACAGTCGCAGCTGCCGGTGTTTCAGACAATCTTTCAAAAATGAAAGTGACAATCGGAAATGCTTCGGAATCAGTTTCATTTTCACCCAAACAAAATTTGACTCGAGCCACTTTGGGTAGTAAAACCCTCTCTTTGACACCCAACAATGATGAGTTAAAGATGTCCATAACCTATGATTCTCCTGTTGACAATGCCGCCATAGCCTATTTGGATTATTTGAAAGTGGCATATGATCGAAAACTTACCGGCAGTTCAGGTCAGTTTGGTTTTCGCCCCCAATCTGTAGCAGCTCATTTGGCAGAGAATGCCGATGCCGTTTGGGAACAAACTTCTGATGGAAATATCAAAGTGTATTTGCCCGGGGAACAAGGTGTGGTTTTTACACCCGAAAACACCGAAAATGATTTTCGACTCTACACCTCTTTAGACACCTACACGCCTTCTAGAAGTAGATACGGTGATGATTACCAATCACCCAATCTAAGGACGATGTTAGAAGATGATCTTGAATATATCATCATTACAGCAGCTGAATTTGCAGAGGAGGCTGAACGTTTGGCCAATCATCATAGAAATTTTTCTGGTTTGAATACCATAGTGCTAACACTCGATCAAATCTATGACGATTTTAGTGCTGGCAATACCGATATTGCTGCTTTGCGCAATGCCATTAGGCATGCTTACAAAGCCAATCCTTCCGAACTCAAATATGTGTGTCTTTTTGGTGATACCAGTTTCGATTATAAAGACAGGATTGCCAATAACAACAATATTGTGCCCACCTTTTATTCTTTGAATAGTTTTCATGTGGCCAACAGCTATATGTCCGATGACTTTTATGCCATGATGGACGAAGGAGAAGGCAGTTTGGGTAGTGGAGATGTGATGGATTTGGCGGTGGGTCGTATGTTGTTCGACACCCCTTTGGGTGCCCGTACAGCGGTCAACAAAGCCATAGAATATTGTTTGTCCTATGGAGATTGGCAAAACAGTTTTACACTCCTTTCTGATGACCCTGATAAAGACTGGGAAGTTAGTATTCAGCAAGAACTTGACGGCTTGGGAGACGTGCTAGCTGTCAACAAACCCTTCATCAATGTTACCAAAATTCATTCGGATGCCTATAAACAGGTAGTTACCGCTGCCGGAGACCGCTACCCCAGCGTTACAGAGGCTCTTGAAAACCAGATAAACCTAGGAACTCTGGTGGTCAACTATTTTGGACATGGGGGAGAGGAAGGTTTGGCGCATGAGTTTATTTATGATAAAAACTTAGCGCAGCGCTTGTACCACCCAGGGCGCTATCCGCTTTTTGTGACCTCTACTTGTGAATTTAGTCGGTTTGACAACCCCAACTTGCTGACTGCGGGTGAAATGACATACGCCAATCCTTCGGGCGGTGCCATTAGCCTGATTTCAACCACACGCCAAATTTTTGTTACCAACGGGATTAATTACAACAACATCTTGTCCAAGCATTTGTTTGCCTATGGTTCGGACGAATATCCCAGCATGGCTGAAGCCCTTCGATTGGCGAAAAGAGAATTTTCAGGTACCGCTCAAAAAAGAATCGTATTCTACATAGGCGATCCTGCTTTGCGATTGTCTGTGCCAGGTAGTTCTGTAGCGCTTACTCAGCTCAATGGTGCCAATTTGGAAACCTTGTCAGACGAGCAACAACAACTTCGTGCGCTTGACAAAGTGCGCCTGTCCGGAGAGGTTTTGGATGTATCGGGCACGGTCTCATCTAACTTTAACGGCGAGGCTGTGGTGACGGTGTTTGACAAAGCCATTGAAAAAACCACCCTTAACAACAATGGCCATGGAACCATGGATTTCACTGCCTTAGGAAATGTCATTTTTAAAGGAAATACATTGGTTACTAATGGTACTTTCGATATTGAATTTGTGGTTCCCAAAGACATCTCTTTGCCTGTAGGGGCTGCACGTATCAGTTTGTATGCCTATGATCCCGACTCGCAAAGCTCTGTAACGGGTCATAATGTGGATATCAATATAGGAGGCCTCAATCCAAACCCCTCTGTTGACAATACAGGACCCGAAATTGCTTTATACTTAAATGATAGAAACTTTAGCAGTGGAGACCAAACCGGTCCTTCTTCCACTCTTTTGGTGGACTTGTTCGACGAAAACGGCATCAACACTTCGGGTGGGCTTGGGCATGAACTCCTAGCGGTTTTAGATGGGCTCACACAAAACCCCATCATTCTTAACAACTACTACAAAACCGATCTTGGTGATTTTCGGTCCGGCTCCGTTTCGTATTTGCTCAACAACCTTAGTCCGGGCCCGCATACCCTCACTTTGACTGCTTGGGACACCCATAACAACCCCTCAAGCAAGCAGATCGAGTTTACAGTTTCTGATAGTAACCAAATCACGATTGAGAAATTATATACCGTCCCCAATCCCTTTAGAAATCAAACCCGTTTTTGGATAGAGCACAACAAACCACGTGAATTGTTGGAGGCCACCCTGACGGTACATGATATGATGGGCAAAAAAGTTTGGGAGCAACAACAAAATATTTTTTCTGGAGACAACACCAACAGCGAAATCATTTGGGATGGGCGCGCCTCGGATGGTAGTATTTTGAATAAAGGAGTATATTTGGGCACGATTTTACTAAAATCTACGTTATCGAATACGAGCCAATCCAAAAGCCATCGTATAATTTTAGAATAAACACTGAATGAAAAATACCCTTTCCCTCTTGAGTTTGATGTTGGTTGTATTTGCCACGCAAGCTCAAAACCGAGTTGTGACTACTGGTGTCCCTTTTTTATTGATTACCTCGGATGCCAGGTCTGCAGGGATGGGAGAGCAAGGGGTTGCTACGGCTCCTGATGCGCATGCTCAAAACTGGAACCCTGCTAAGTATGCCTTTGCCCCGTACGACACAGGCTTGGGGGTAAGCTATACACCTTATTTAAGCCAATTGGTCAATGATATTTTCTTGGGTAACATCACCTTTTACAATACCATTTCTGACCGTTCTGCTTGGTCTGCCAGTCTGAAATATTTCAGTTTGGGGGAAATTGAAATAGGGCAAACACCACAAGATTTTATCAACCCATTGATTGAGCGTCCTAACGAGTTTGTTTTGGATGTGGCCTATGCCCTGAAGCTCAGCGATTATTTTTCTATGGCTGTCACGGGTGCGTTTGTAAACTCAGATCTCAAGTTAGACTCTTTCAACAATGACGATGCATCCGCCGCCAGTACGGTTGCTTTTGGGGTGTCTGGCTACTATCAGTCAGAAGAAATTCCTTACAGTGCCTATGCAGGTCGTTGGCGTGCCGGCTTCAACCTGAGCAATATGGGACCCAAACTTTCCTATGACGAAGATGCTCAGTCTGATTACTTACCCACCAACCTAAAGATTGGAGGAGGTTTTGACTTTATTTTTGACTCTTACAACAAATTGGCCGTTTCGTTGGAAATCAACAAGCTTATGGTGCCCACACCCAGTGAGCCTATCACAAACGCAGAAGGAGACATTATTGGCCATCAGCAGCCCGATGTAAGCTTCATAAATGGCATGTTTCGCTCTTTCGGGGACGCTCCCGATGGTTTTAGTGAAGAGCTAAAGGAATTTACATGGGCTTTGGGAGCAGAATTTAGTTATGATGATTCTTTTGCACTTCGTGCAGGCTACTTCAACGAAAGTGAAGACAAAGGTGCGCGCAAGTTTTTAACCCTTGGCGCCGGATTTAAGTACAATGTCGTAGATATTGATTTGTCTTATCTGATATCAGCCACCAAAAACATCAACCCATTGGAGAATACCTTACGGTTTTCTTTGACTTTTAATTTGGGTGACGAGCGGTACTATTACTAGCTTTTTAAGTCATACAGAATAATATCACGGAAGTTTTTTCACAAACTGTGAATGCCTTACCTTTGTGCTTGTTTTTAACAAGTAGAATTTTTCTATATCTACATACGAATGAAAGAAGTTACTAAAGAAACTTATATAGCTTGGTACGAAGACATGCTGTTTTGGCGCAAGTTTGAAGACAAGCTTGCGGCTGTCTATATCCAACAAAAAGTAAGAGGTTTTTTACATCTTTACAACGGTCAAGAGGCTGTTTTGGCAGGTTCTCTCCACGCGATGGACCTCACCAAAGACCGCATGATAACCGCCTACAGAAACCACGTTCAGCCCATCGGTATGGGTGTAGATCCCAAAAAGGTGATGGCTGAGCTTTTCGGCAAGGCTACAGGAACCTCACAGGGATTGGGAGGATCTATGCACATTTTTTCTAAAGAACACCGCTTTCATGGCGGCCATGGCATCGTAGGTGGACAAATTCCCCTAGGTGCCGGTATGGCTTTTGGTGACAAATACCATGGCAGTGATGCAGTTACCCTGTGTTTTATGGGAGATGGGGCTGTTCGTCAAGGTTCCCTTCACGAAACCCTCAACCTGGCCATGTTGTGGAAGCTACCCGTGGTGTTTATTGTAGAAAACAATGGATATGCGATGGGTACTTCTGTAGAACGTACCGCAAACCACACCGATATTTGGAAGTTGGGTCTGGGTTATGAAATGCCTTGTGGCCCTATAGATGGTATGGATCCTGTCAAAGTTGCCGAGGGAATTTCGGAGGCAATAGCCCGCGCTCGCAAAGGAGATGGCCCTACATTTTTAGAGGCTAAGACCTACAGATACAGAGGTCATTCCATGTCAGATGCACAACACTACCGTACAAAAGAAGAGGTTGAAGAATACCGAAAAATTGACCCCATTACACAGGTAAAAGACGTGATTCTGGCCAATCAATACGCAACCGAGGATGAGCTTAAGGAGATTGATGCTCGTGTAAAAGAAAAGGTAAAAGCGTGTGAGGCCTTTGCAGAATCATCACCCTTCCCCGAAAAATCGGTGATGTATGATGCTGTGTACGAAGAAAAAGATTATCCATTTTTAGCGCATAAGTTATAAGTATGGCGATTGTAGTAAACATGCCGCGTTTGAGCGACACCATGGAAGAAGGAACGGTGGCTTCGTGGCTTAAGAAAGTGGGAGATAAAGTAGAAGAAGGCGATATATTGGCCGAAATCGAAACCGACAAAGCCACGATGGAATTTGAGTCCTTTAACGAGGGCTATCTCTTACATATTGGCGTTGACGAAGGCCAAACCGCAGCGGTAGATACCCTGCTCGCCATCATAGGCGACGAAGGTGAGGATGTAAGCAGCCTATTGTCGGGCGACGGTGCAGAGGCTCCCGAAACGGAGGAAGCACCCGTATTGGAATCATCCGAAGAACCTGCTCCATCGGCAGACAATGTCATTCCTGAGGGTGTGACGATTGTCAATATGCCACGATTGAGCGATACCATGGAAGAGGGCACAGTGGCCTCATGGATCAAAAAAGTGGGTGATGCTGTTAAGGAAGGCGATATTTTGGCTGAAATTGAGACGGACAAAGCCACCATGGAATTCGAATCTTTCCACAGTGGAGAATTGCTACATATTGGCGTGCAAGAAGGTGAGGCAGCAGCCGTTGATAGCCTACTGGCCATTATTGGTCCATCGGGTACCGACTTGGCGCCCTTACTTGCCCAACCTGTACAAGCGCCTGCGCCAGAAAAAACAGAACCCGCTCCTGTTCCAGAAGCACCCAAACCTGCTCCAAAAGCACCTGCTCCCGTGGTAGAAGCAGCACCTGCTGCTAGTGGTGAAAGGATATTGGCATCTCCATTGGCCAAACGCATGGCCAAAGACAAAGGAATTGATTTGCGATTGCTGAAAGGTACTGGCGAACACGGTAGAATCGTAAAGCGTGATGTAGAGCAATACACACCGGCTGCCGCAGCTACCCAGACTTTCGCTGCACCCACTGGACAAGAGCATTCAGAAGACATTCCCAATTCGCAAATGCGTAAAACCATTGCCAAAAGGTTGTCTGCATCCAAATTTTCGGCACCACACTACTATTTGTCTGTGGAGTTTGATATGGATCCAGCGATGGCGTTCCGCAAACAATACAACGAACTGCCCGACACCAAAATATCTTTTAACGATATCGTAGTCAAGGCCGTTGCACTGGCACTAAAAAAGCATCCGCAAGTCAACTCTCAATGGTTTGATGACCGCATGCAACTCAACCACCATGTGCACATTGGTGTGGCCGTAGCGGTTAGTGACGGTTTGGTTGTGCCTGTAGTGCGTTTTGCTGATGAATTGGCACTGCCACAAATAGGCGCTCAAGTCAAAGACTATGCAGTACGTGCACGCGATAAAAAACTCACGCCTGCCGAAATGGACGGAAGCACCTTTACGGTCTCCAATTTGGGTATGTTTGGCATCAGCGAGTTTACTTCTATCATCAATCAGCCCAACTCTGCGATTCTTTCTGTCGGAGCAATTGTTCAAAAGCCAGTAGTCAAAGAAGGCGCGGTTGTGGTCGGTCATACGATGAAACTCACTTTGGCCTGTGATCACCGAACTGTCGATGGTGCAACAGGCGCACAGTTTTTGCAAACCCTACGTGAATATATAGAACAGCCCATACGGTTGTTGATTTAACAGCCCATGTCAGATCGTGTGAAAAACATTGTGGTAACGGGTGCCAGTCGTGGCATTGGCCGTGCACTTGTAGATGTTTTTCTTGCCCAAGGGCACCGCGTTTGGGCTTTGTCGCGCAATATTTCTGAATTGTCAACTTTGTCGGGTGTTCAGGCTGTATCCTTGGATATTTCGAAAGAATCTGACGTCCAAGAATGGGTAGCGTCTTGTGGAAACATATCTTTTGATGTTTTGGTCAACAATGCCGGTATGCTGGTCAACAAACCTTTTGCTGAAACCACCGCCGATGATTTTGAAAAGGTGTACAAGGTCAATGTGTTTGGGGTGGCAAATCTTATTCGAAATTTACTTCCACATTTTAGCCAACAAGCACATATAGTCAATATCAGCAGCATGGGGGGTATCAACGGCACTTCCA
Source organism: Flavobacteriaceae bacterium (assembly GCA_049596815.1). Lineage (GTDB taxonomy): Bacteria > Bacteroidota > Bacteroidia > Flavobacteriales > Flavobacteriaceae > UBA724. The sequence continues at coordinate 13,887 of JBMYLY010000004.1, forward strand.
AATTTCCAGGTCTTGCGGCATATAGCAGCAGCAAAGGTGCTTTGGGTATTTTGACAGAGTTGTTGGCAGAAGAATTTAAAGATCGAGATATTTCGGTAAATGCACTGGCTTTGGGTGCCGTACAAACAGAAATGCTGGCAGAGGCTTTTCCGGGCTACCAAGCCCCTGTGACGGCCGATCAAATGGCAGTTTACATCGCAGACTTTGCCTTGACTGGCCATCGCTTTTACAATGGCAAGGTATTGCCGTTGAGCAGTTCGACTCCATGAACACATTTTATCAACTTCTTCCAACCCAAGCGGAGGCTTTGTGTCGGAAAATGATTTCAAACGACCCTGTCCGCATTCGCGTGACGCCTTCCAGAAAAACCAAACACGGAGATTTTAGGCGATTGCCAGATGGGGGTTTTCAAATTTCCATCAATATGATGGACAATCCCTATAGATTTCTGATCACTTTTGTGCATGAGTGGGCCCATTGGAAAGTATTTCAGCGTGGAGGTAGCTTTAGGAAGCCACACGGCCCACAGTGGAGGCAAGTTTTTAAAGAATTGATGCTGCCTTACATAAGTAGTGAAGTCTTTCCTGACTCCCTGCTCAAACCCTTGGCAGCGCATATGATCAAACCCAGCGCCACCCTAGACGCCGACTCCAAATTGGCCATGGCTTTGAGTCTATTTGACCCAGATAACAACAAATCTTTTATTTTTGAGTTGGAAAAGGGTACACGTTTTACCATGCCCAACCAAAAAGTGTATATTATGGGAGCATTGCGTCGAAAACGATATGCATGTGAAGAAGAAAACACCGGACGTGTTTTTTTGTTTGCCGCCCATTGCAAGGTAGAAGTATGCCCTGATATCGATCAAAACGAATAAAAATGGAATCAAAATTCAATTTTGACGACGACAAAACCTCAGCTGCCAAAGCCGATGTGCAACGCGATGCCCAAGGTTTTTTCCGCAGTGCGCTTCAGTTTTTAAGGCTGTTGCTATCATTTCGAAAAGACACCGATTACAAAGCGACTTTAGAGGCTGTGAAGGCAGACATCCCTTTTCGGGGTGCCACCGCTTGGGTGTTGATTTGTTCCATTTTTCTAGCCTCCATTGGTCTGAATGCCAATTCTACTGCGGTGGTTATCGGCGCGATGCTTATAGCACCCCTCATGGGACCTGTTTTGGGGGTAGGGGTCTCTTTGGCATTGAACGACGTGGAAACCCTACGACGCTCTATGGTCAATTTTTTGGTCATGGTATTGCTGAGTGTGGCAACAGCTACTTTGTTTTTTGCTGTCTTTCCCTTGCGTGAAGAATCCAGCGAATTGTTGGCACGTGTAAGCCCCGATATTAGAGATGTACTTATCGCATTTTTTGGAGGCTTGGCACTGATTATCGCGCGTACCAAAAAAGGAACCATTGCATCCGTGATTTTTGGAGTAGCCATTGCTACTGCCCTGATGCCTCCTCTGTGCACGGTGGGTTATGGACTGGCGCAAGCCAATATTGCCTATGCTCTTGGGGCCTTGTACTTGTTTACCATCAACGCCATTTTTATTGCTTTGGCAGCCTATTTGGTAGTCAAGCTGTTGCGTTTTCCCATGACGCAGTATGCCAATGCCAAAAAACGCAAACGCACCTCTAGAATGGCAACACTTTTGGCCATACTGATGATGATACCTGCCGGATTTACTTTTGTAGAGGTGCTTCAAAAAAGCCAATTTGAGACGTCAGCGTCTTCTTTTTTAGAACAAGAACTGATAGGGCTGCCCCATTCTGACTACCTCAAGCAAACTGCCAGAATTGAATACGGAAAAGACAGCTCCAAAGTGGTCATCAACACTTTTGGAATGGATCCGCTTGCGCCCGAAGTGGTGGCATTGCTACAAAACCGTATGAGAACCTACGATGCCCTTCTTAAAACGGAGTTGATTGTCAACCAACAGGAAAGGCAATCCGATTTGGTCAACTCGCAACGCTACCTGAAAGAACTTCGCAAACGCGACTCTTTGGATTTGATACAGAAAGAACAACAAATCGCCCAACTGACCGAGGAAGTGCGTAAGTTGTCCGGAAAAACACTACAGCAGGTTTCGTTTGCTGAGATCGCCAAAGAAATGCAAGTCATCAGCCCTCTTGTGGTAGGTGTTAGTTATGCCCAAACATACCGTTCTAACTTTAGCACCATAGACACCCTGATGGTCTTTGGCGTAGAATGGAAATCAGGTTTGGACAGCATAGCGATTGCTGATGAAACGGTGAGGCTCAAAAACTGGCTTGCTCTCAAGCTTGAGGACCAGCCTTTCGAGATTGAGCAGAAAGACTAAGATTCGAGATAGAGTTTCCGCACTTTTTTAAACAACTCAGAAGAATACACAAAATCTGTTACCGCCTTATTGTCGGTCCTAAAAATGTTTTCCTTGCTGCCACGCCATTCTTTTTTACCGTCTTTTAGAAACAAGATGGTCTCTCCGATTTCCATGACTGAGTTCATATCGTGCGAATTAATCACGGTGGTGATGTTGTACTCGTGGGTGAGTTCCTGGATAAGATTGTCGATCACCATGGCGGTTTTGGGGTCCAAACCAGAATTGGGTTCGTCACAAAACAAATATTTGGGGCGCATTACCACGGCCCTGGCAATGGCCACACGTTTCTGCATCCCGCCGGAAATTTCTGCAGGTAGTTTTTCGTTGGCATCTACCAGATTCACACGCTGAATGATGGTTTCTGCATGATCGCGCATTTCTGCTTCGCTCATATCGGTGAGCATGCGCATGGGAAACATCACATTTTCCAACACACTCATTGAGTCAAACAGCGCGCTTCCTTGGAACACCATGCCGATTTCCCTGCGTAAAACCCTCCTTGCTTCGTCATTCATGGTAGAGAAGGGGGTGTTGTGAAAATAAATCTCTCCCGAATCGGGTGTAAACAGTCCCAACAAACATTTGAGTAAGACGGTTTTTCCGGAACCACTTTGTCCAATCACCAAATTGGTTTTTCCCTGCTCAAAAGCGGTCGACACCTGGTCGAGGACACAGGTTCCGTCAAATGATTTGTTGAGTTGTTCTAATTGAATCATGCTTATGCCAAAAGAAGTTGGGTTACAAAATAGTTTACAACGATAATCACAACCGAGCTCCATACAAAAGCGACGGTGCTGGCCTTACCGACCTCCAAAGCGCCGCCTTTCATATAATAACCGTGATAGGAGGGGATGGTGGCCAAAATCATGGCAAACAAAAAAGTTTTGATAAAAGCATAGACCACATGAAAAGGTCTAAAATCTAATTGTATGCCTTCGATAAAATCTGCGCTACTCGAAAAGCCGCCGTAAATGGTGGCTGCCCAGCCTCCAAATACGCCCAAAAACATGGAGAGATTGATGACAAAAGGCAACAACATCATGGCAATGACTTTTGGGAAAACCAAATAATTAATCGAGTTGATGCCCATCACTTCAAGTGCATCGATCTGCTCAGTGACACGCATGGTTCCTATGCTGGAGGTGATAAAAGAACCCACTTTTCCTGCCAAAATAATCGACATAAAAGTGGGGGCAAACTCCAAAATGACCGATTGACGCGTGGCAAAGCCCACCAGATTTTTTGGAATCAGGGGGTTTTCGATATTAAGCGCTGTCTGTATGGACACCACTCCGCCAACGAAAAAGGATAAAAAACCCACAATGCCCAACGAGCCTATGATCAGGTCTTGGGTGTCTTTGAGTATCAGTCTGCGCATGATTTTCCCTTTGGTAGGCTTGACAAAAATCATGCGAATCATCAGGAAATATTGACCAATGTGTTTGAGCATATTCACCCTACGAAAGTAAAAAATAATGTTTGCTTAGAGGTAGAAGGCTCAATAAAATAATCCAAGCTTAGCGCGAGGAGCTTCCGACGTACCGAACAGGTGTATGGATGTCATGCCCGATAAGGTTTTTAAGAGATGCCCGACTAAGTATCTACAAGTGTGTGGAAGACTCCGGTTTTCACAGGAGTGACATGTTGAAAAGACGTCCTGTTGTCATGCCCGCCAGAATGACTTGTCGGGCTGGCCTCACCATGATGCGGCATCCACCAAGGTTTTTAAGAGATACCCGACACAGTATCTACAAGTGTGTGGAAGACTCCGGTTTTCACTGGAGTGACATGTTGAAAAGACGTCCTATTGTCATGCCGCACCATAATGCGGCATCCATCAAGTTAGCGCGAGGATCCTCCTCGTGCTAATCACCTACACATCAATCTCGTATGGGAGGGAGGCGATTTTAGGGACTATGCCGTTTTAAAGTTGGTAGGTAATCGCATTGATATTCATACCGGCGCCTACACTGGCAAAAATGACCACATCTCCTTTTTCTAGCTTGTGTTCTGGGTACTGGTCTTTAAGCACCATATCGTAGAGCGTGGGCACGGTCGCAACAGAGCTGTTTCCGAGTTTTTGAATGCTCATGGGCAATATGTCTTGAGGTACGGGTTCTCTGTAGAGGCGGTAAAATCGCTTGACGATGGCTTCATCCATTTTTTCATTGGCCTGATGGATAAAGATTTTTTTGAGGTCTTGTATGGATTTTCCACTGGCATCCAAACAGGCTTTCATCGCCTGAGGCACATGGCTTAATGCAAATTCATAGACTTTTCGGCCATGCATTTTGATAAACTGGTCGGCTTTGTCATTTTGACGATAGGATTTCCCGGCGTAGATATAATAGGTTTCGTCTTGGGTATATGTGGCTGATTCGTGCGCCAAAATACCCCCTGTATCGTCTGAATGTGCGAGGATGGTGGCACCTGCACCGTCGGCAAAGATCATAGAATCCCTGTCGTTAGAGTCTACCACCCGCGAAAGGGTCTCTGCGCCTATGACCAAACAGCGTTGGGCCATACCCGATTTGATAAAGGCCTGTGCCTGAATCATCCCCTCTACCCAGCCTGGGCAACCAAAAATGACGTCATATGCAACACAACTTGGATTTTTTATTCCTAGGCTTTGTTTTACTCGCGCCGCCAAGGCAGGAAGCATATCGGATTGAAGTTGTCCGGAGCGCACATCTCCAAAATTGTGTCCAACAATGATGTAGTCTAGTGTTTCCGGGTCAATTTGAGCGTCCTCAATAGCTATTTCGGCTGCAAAAAACGCCAAATCACTGGTCATGTGATGGTCTTTGGCATAGCGACGTTCTTCTATACCAGTGATCGATTTGAATTTTTCTATGATCACATCGTTCCCAACTTCAAAAGCAGATCCGTCAGCGTTGTGAAAATGGTGGTTTAAAAAATCTGCGTTGGTTGTCACCTGTTCAGGGATATAACTTCCGGTTCCAATGATTTTTGTGCTCATAGGTGGTTTGTCGGTATACCCAAAGCTATATAGAATTCTACCATATTCAACTTCACAGCAAAAAATGACTACGATGTTCAATTACATATATGTGAATTTCGAAAATTAAAGAATTAGAAGAAAATAAATATAAAGTACTGTTAATGTGTATATTAACTTTCTATTTCTTCGGTTTCATAACTTGAAATAGGTGCGCAAGTACAAATCAGGTTACGATCCCCAAAGGCTTCGTCTACACGTCGCACACTTGGCCAAAACTTATTATTGCGCACAAATTCCAACGGGTAGGCCGCCTCTGATCTGCTGTAAGGGAAGGGCCATTTGTCGGCTGATATGATTTCAAGCGTATGGGGTGCGTTGCGCAATATGTTGTCGGTTTGTTGGGCATCACTGCCCTCTATTTCGAACCGAATGGCAATCATCGCTGCACAAAATCGGTCGAGCTCTTCTTTGTTTTCACTCTCTGTGGGTTCAATCATCATCGTGCCCGGTACGGGGAAAGATACGGTGGGTGCGTGGAAGCCATAGTCCATCAGGCGTTTGGCAATATCAACTACTTCAACCCCTTTTTCTTTAAAAGGTCTGCAGTCAATGATAAACTCATGTGCTGCCCGTCCTTTTTCTCCAGAATAGAGAATGGGATAGTGTTTTTCGAGTTTGGTTTTGATATAGTTGGCATTAAGAATGGCCAATTCAGTACTTTTTGTCAACCCTTCGGCACCTAGCATACAGATGTAGGCGTATGAAATCAAACAGACCAAGGCAGATCCCCAGGGTGCGGCCGAAATGGTATATGCATTTTCAGTGGACTGTTCCCACATAGGGTGTTTGGGTAAGAAAGACACCAAGTGTTCTGCAACACAAATGGGCCCTACGCCCGGTCCGCCCCCTCCATGGGGGATGGCAAAGGTTTTGTGCAGGTTGAGGTGACACACATCTGCCCCAATGATTGCCGGATTGGTCAAACCTACTTGGGCGTTCATATTGGCGCCATCCATATAAACTTGCCCGCCACATTGGTGAATGATATTGGTGATTTCTTGAATTGAGGATTCAAATACGCCATGTGTGGATGGGTAGGTGACCATAAGTGCGGCCAAATGCGCTGCATGTTCGTGGGCTTTTTCTCGCAAATCATCCAGGTTGATGTTTCCGTGTTTGTCTGTGCCCACCACAACGATTTTCATCCCAGCCATCACTGCCGAGGCAGGGTTGGTGCCATGGGCTGAAGAGGGAATCAGGCAGATGTTACGGTGGTGGTCATTGCGAGACTGGTGGTATGCGCGAATCACCATCAGCCCGGAAAATTCACCCTGCGCACCCGAATTGGGTTGTAGTGAGGTGCCCGAGAACCCAGTAACCTCTGTCAAATAATCCTCCAGTGCTGACAGCATTTTTTGATAGCCTGTGGCTTGGTCTTGGGGCGCAAACGGATGTATGCTGTTCCATTGGGGGGTACTGAGTGGAAGCAATTGGGAAGCAGCATTGAGCTTCATGGTACATGAACCCAAAGGAATCATACTGTGGTTTAGCGACAGGTCTTTTCTTTCCAACTGTTTGATGTAACGCATCAACGCAGTTTCGGATTGGTATTTGTGGAAAACCTCTTGTGTCAGGTAGGGGCTATTGCGTTTTAGATTTTCGGGAATCCCAGTAGGGTTGGATGCTGAAAAATCCAAATCCCCATCAATATTCAATGATTTTTTAAAGATTTCTACTATTTGACGTACATCATCGTCCTCGGTGGTTTCATTGAGGGATATACTCAAGTTGTTTTCGTCTATATAATTGAAATTGACCCCATATTTTAAAGCCATTTCACGCACGTTTTCGGTTTCAACCGCCAGGTTTAACGTGTCAAAAAATGTGTTGTTTTTAACCACAATACCAAGTTGGGTAAGTGCATGGTGTAAAACAGCTGTTTTGTGATGTATTTTTTCAGCAATCTGACGAATTCCTTTGGGGCCATGGAATATTGCGTACATCCCCGCCATAACAGCTAGCAATACTTGCGCTGTGCAAATATTCGAGGTGGCGCGGTCGCGTTTGATGTGTTGTTCTCGGGTCTGTAGGGCCATCCGCAGCGCATAGGCACCTGAGAGGTCCTGGGTCACTCCAATAATTCTGCCGGGCACACTTCTTTTGTACTCAGTTTTGGTGGCAAAAAATCCGGCGTGGGGTCCTCCATATCCCAGTGGTATACCAAAACGTTGGGAACTGCCCACCACCACGTCGGTGCCATATGCTCCGGGTGCTTCCAACAGCACCAAACTCATCAGATCTGCCACCACTACGGTTTTCGCCCCAGCAGTCTGTGCGGTTGAAAGGATTTTATCGAGCTCACAAATCGTTCCGTACTTGCCGGGATACTGTACCAGCACTCCAAAATAAGAATCTGTATAATCTATGTCAGAGACATCTCCCAAAACCAGCTCTATTTCCAAGGGTACAGCGCGGGTTTCTAGAACAGCCCATGTTTGTGGCAATACATTTTTGTCCACAAAAAAGCGATGGAGCCCCGCTTTCTTTTGAGCACTCGATCGCAACGCATACAACATCCCCATGGCTTCGGCAGCAGCGGTGCTTTCGTCTAAAAGCGATGCGTTTGCCAACGGCATACCGGTCAGCTCACAGATCATTGTTTGAAAATTGAGCACCGCTTCTAGGCGCCCTTGCGCAATTTCTGCCTGATAGGGCGTATAGGCTGTGTACCAGCCTGGGTTTTCAAGTATGTTGCGCTGAATCACGGCAGGCAGATGCGCCGGATGATAGCCAAGACCTATGTAATTTTTATAGATTTTGTTTTCATTGCCCAAGGCTTGGATATGGTGAGCATACACCGCTTCCGACATGGGTTCCGGGAGTTGCATTTTGTTCTTGCTACGAATGTTTTCCGGGATGGTTTGTGCGCATAGATCGTGTAATGAGTCTGCTCCTATTTCTTGAAGCATTTCTTTCACCTCGTCTGCTCTTGGTCCTAGATGTCTGTATGCAAAATGTTCCGTATTCATAGCATGAAAAGTCTACACACAAATTTAACATTTTGTGGTTTGAGACCCATTTTTTTGGTCTTACATATCAACAAAGTTTTTAACGTCACCTGTGTTATCTTTAGTGAAATTTTTTTATCAAATTTTGTTCCAAAAATTTTTCTCTTTTTATGTTCAATCCAGCCTGCATGTGGGCTTGGCGGTTTTATGCCTACTGACCATCACCCATTTGGAATTCGACTGGTCTTTGACACTGCCACTGGTGGTGTTTGTTTTTTGCAGCACGGTTTTGACCTATAATTTTATTAGATATGCCACGGCAGCTCCGTCCTATTTTTTTGTCAAAGGGAAGCGGCAAAAATCCATCAGAGCTTTGAGCTACCTCTGTGGTATGGTCTGTGGGGTTTTTTGTATTTATTTGCCTTTGTCCTTGTTGTGGGTTGCTTTTGGGTTGGGGGTTATAAGTTTTTTATATGTTTTTCCTCTCACGACTAGGTCTCGAGGTTTTCGCAATGTCAAGCACGTTAAGACGATGATGGTGGCAACGGTCTGGGCTTCTGTAAGTGTGGTTTTGCCTTGGGTTACCAATGAGGTTCCGTGGACATCACTTCATTTGATTTTTTGGTGCCAAATGTTTTGTTGGACTTTGGCCACACTCATCCCTTTTGAAATTCGTGATATGCAATGGGATGATCCTTCCATTCGAACCCTTCCTCAAAGTATTGGAATTTCAGGAGCTAAGTTGGTGGGATATTTGGCAGTAGGAGGTGTGTTTGTTCTCGAACTGTGGCGCTCTATGTGGGAATGGACAGCGGTTTTGGGTACAGCTGTGGTGTGCTTGATAGTTGTGGGTATGCTATGGAACACCAAGGCCAAACAGACGACTTATTATGCAGCCTTTTGGGTAGAGTCTTTGCCTGTCGTGTGGCTGTTGGTTAAAACAATTGAAAAGGGATCAGGAATTTAAATCCTTGCTTGAGCGTAAAACCTTTTCTTTGAGCCCTTCTTTATATTCGATGATTTTATCTTGCAGCGCTTTGTCGGTTACTGCCAAAATCTGAGCGGCGAGTATTCCCGCATTTTCAGCGCCGTCCAAGGCCACCGTAGCCACGGGCACACCTGCTGGCATTTGCAATATAGACAAGACAGAATCCCAACCATCTATAGAATTACGCGATTTTACAGGCACTCCAATCACAGGAAGCGGACTTGTTGCGGCTACCATTCCCGGCAGATGCGCAGCACCGCCAGCACCGGCAATGATTACACCGATTCCTTTTTGATGGGCTGTCTGTCCGAAGTCCATCATCTTTTCAGGGGTTCTGTGTGCGGATACAATATCAACATGCGTTTCTACCCCCAATTTTTTCAAAAATTCGATGGCTTTTTCCATGACAGGCATGTCTGATTGGCTGCCCATGATAATTCCTACTTTCATCTGTTGGTATTATCGTCAGATGGAACACCTATTGTTGTTCTGCTGTGTGTTATATCAGTCAAAAATAGGTATTTCATGCTATTAGGTTTTTACTCGGATGTGTTTTTTGAGCCTTGTCGCCTGATGGCGTAGTGTGTCGAGATTTTCCCCTGTGATGGTAATATGTCCCATTTTACGCATGGGTCGAGTTTCTTTTTTACCGTATAAATGGGGTTGTGCTTGGGGCATGGAAAGTAATTCTTCCAAATTTTCATAGACCACAGGACCCGAATGACCGATATCTCCCACCAAGTTGATCATAATGGTTGGAGAAAGAAAAGCCGTATCACCAAGGGGAAGATCCAAAATAGCTCGTAGGTGTTGTTCAAACTGAGAGGTCATGGCACCTTCAATACTCAAGTGGCCACTGTTGTGGGGTCTAGGCGCTACTTCATTGACCAAAATGGCACCTTCTTTGTCTAAAAAAAGTTCTACTGCCAATAGCCCGACATGATTTAGAGCTTCCGTTACCTCTATGGCCAGCTTTTGACAATGTTGTTGCTGCGCATCGGAAAGCGTCGAGGGATAAAAGACGTATTCTACTTGGTTGGCCTTGGAGTTAAACTCCATCTCTACCACTTCGTAACATTTTATTTCCCCTTTGGACGAACGAGCCACTATAACCGAGACCTCTCTGTCAATTTCAACAAGGTCTTCGATCAAACATGGTACTTCGGGAACCGCGTCCCAGTCTTCCCGATTGTTTATTTTTTTGACGCCATAACCATCGTACCCAAACCGACTGCTTTTCCATATGCAAGGCGCGTTGATTTCTTCCCACTTGGGTTTGTTTGTCCAAGTGCTAAATGCTGCGGTCGGGATGTTGTGAGTTGCGTAAAATTCTTTTTGTTGGATTTTATCCTGTATAACAGACAACGCCTCAGGTCTGGGATAGACTTTTACTCCTTTTTGTGTTAGGGCAGCAAGGGCGTCGACATTGACATTTTCAATTTCTATGGTCAACACATCCATTTGAAGACCAAAATCATACACGGTCTGATAGTCCATAAGGTCACCTACAGCGAAATGGTCGGCCAACAATCGGGCAGGGGCAGCGGGGCTAGGGTCCAAAACAGACGTATGAATGTCCCACTGACGGCACTTTGACAAAAGCATTTTTCCAAGTTGACCACCACCAAGTATGCCCAATCTTTTCGAAGAAGAGAAAAAGTGCTCCATGGGTGCAAAATTACATTTAATTCCTCAATCGTTTGGAACGAATTTGTTTCTCTTAAAAAGATATCTTTGCAGCGTAATCATCACCCTATGAAAAACATCATCCTTTTTGGAAAGCCCGGAGCCGGGAAAGGTACGCAGGCCGCATTTTTAAAAAACCAATTCAACTTGGTGCACATTTCTACCGGAGACGTGTTTCGATACAATATCAAAAACCAAACTGAGCTGGGCAATTTGGCCAAGTCGTATATGGACCGTGGGGATTTGGTTCCCGATGAGGTTACCATCCAAATGTTGGAGTCTGAAGTGGAAAAGGCTCCCGATGCTGCAGGCTTTATTTTCGATGGCTTTCCAAGAACGACGGCTCAAGCTGAGGCTTTGGATGCATTTTTATCTAGCAAAGACATGTCCATAAGCGCCACAATCGCCTTAGACGTTGATGAGGATTTGTTGGTAGCGCGTTTGTTAAAGAGAGGGCTGGAAAGTGGCCGTACCGATGATCAGGACGCCCAGAAAATTCGCAACCGTTTTGAAGAGTACAATGCCAAAACCGCCCCTTTGATTGATTATTATAAGAATCAGAACAAATTTTATGAACTCGATGGTGTAGGTGAAATTTCTGAAATCACAGCGCGCTTGACCAATATCGTAGCACAACTGTAGCATGACTGAGGGAAACTTTGTCGATTATGTAAAAATCCATGTTTCCTCAGGAAAAGGAGGTAAAGGTTCTGCTCATTTGCACCGTGAAAAGTATGTAGCTAAAGGAGGTCCTGACGGCGGTGATGGCGGTCGTGGTGGACATGTCATTGTTCAGGGAGATAAAAACCTTTGGACTTTACTGCATTTTAAATTTGAGCGACACTTTAAAGCCGGCCATGGGGGCGATGGCAGTAAGAACCGAAGTACGGGTGCTGATGGTGAAGACTGTGTGGTGCGTGTGCCTTTGGGTACCGTAGTTTTGGATACAGATACTGGAGAACAATTGGCGGAAATTTCTGATGAGAATCCTTTGGTTATGGTAGAAGGAGGCAAAGGAGGGCGGGGAAATTGGCACTTCAAAAGCCCTACCCGACAAACCCCGCGCTATGCACAACCCGGATTGCCGGGAGCAGAGAAAAATATCACTTTGGAGCTCAAAGTACTTGCCGATGTGGGCTTGGTCGGTTTTCCCAATACCGGAAAATCTACCCTGTTGGCAGCACTGACTTCAGCAAAACCTAAAATTGCTGATTATGAGTTTACTACACTCAAGCCCAATTTGGGGATTGTGCAACAACGCGACTATTCGTCTTTTGTCATGGCCGATATTCCCGGTATTATTGAGGGTGCGGCTGAAGGCAAAGGATTGGGGCACTATTTTTTGCGTCATATAGAAAGAAATTCCATATTGCTTTATCTCATTCCTGCTGATGCGCCCGATTTGTATGCGCAATTTAAGACCCTTCAAAACGAACTTCAGCGATACAACCCTGAACTTTTGGATAAAAATTTCTTGATCACCATTTCCAAATCAGATCTGCTGGATGCAGAGCTCAAACAAGAAATGCAACAGCAAGTAGTTGAAAGTTTTCAGGATTTAGAGGTTCTCTTTATATCCTCAGTAGCTCAAACAGGGCTTACCCAACTTAAAGACAGGCTATGGGAATTACTCAACGAATAACGTTTGTTCTGTTTTTAACTTTTGGGTTTGTCCAAGCCCAAAGAGCCCCACTTCAGTTGTATCCCAAGACCGAACTTACAGCCGAACAACAAATTCAATTGGCTGATTTAAAGTCTCTTTATGACACCAAACAGGCGACCGAAGAACAGAAAGACGCTTTTGGCCAGCTATTGATACAAGCCCAGCAATACAAAAAAGCACTGGAGGTATATGATTCTTTATGCCAAACCCATCCCGATCGGTTTGAATACCAGTTTCGTCGTGGTGCCGCAGCAGGATTTGTCTTGGATACGGTATCCAAAATAAGTGCATTGCCCTATCTGGCCTCCCTAAAATCTGGTTTTGAACAAGCCGTTCGCATCAATCCTAATTCGATTTCCGCTCAGAGAGCACTGATGAGTGTCTATGTAGACTTGCCAAAACTCTTAGGCGGCGACTTGTCCAAGGCACTACAAATATGTGCTGACATAGAGTCTATTTCTTCATTTGAGGGTGCATTGGCACACGTTTGGTTTGCCTCAAAAACCAATCAGGTCGATTTGGCAAAAAAACACATGGAATGGGCCATCAATTCTACAGAAAAAGAAATCACGGTAAACGATTCGCGTTACGAGTTTGCTGTCATAGCCTGGATGTGGGGTGGTGATGTGGCGCTGGCGATAGAATATTTGAGGGCATTTATTCACCATTCTCAACCTGGAGACCTCTATCCGGCTGTGTTTGCTCAATATCGTTTGGCTGAAATCTCAGAACTTTCAGATAAAGAAGCTATTAAGCCTTTTGCCAAAGAAAGTATTGTAAAGCAATTTCCAAAGATGGAGTCATGGTTAGAAACGTTTGATCCTATTGCATCTTTAATAAAGAGCTTACCTTAGCATTATGAGATTACATTTTATTGCCATCGGCGGAAGTGCCATGCACAATTTGGCATTGGCCTTGAATCACAAAGGTTATCAAATAAGTGGTAGTGACGATGCTATTTATGAGCCCTCTAAAAGTCGGTTGCAACAAGCGGGCTTGTTGCCCCAACAAATGGGATGGCACCCCGATCGGATTACAGTCGATTTGGATGGCGTGATTTTGGGCATGCACGCCAAGCCAGACAATCCCGAATTATTAAAAGCCCAGGCATTGGGATTGTCTATCTATTCTTACCCCGAATTCTTGTTCAAAGCCACACAAGACAAAACACGAGTGGTTATTGGTGGTAGCCATGGCAAGACGACCATAACAGCCATGATCCTTCATGTGATGCACTATTGGCAACAGGAAGTGGACTTTATGGTAGGAGCTCAGTTAGAAGGCTTTGATGTGATGGTCCAACTCAGCGAGGACAATGAGTTTGTGGTTTTGGAGGGTGATGAGTATTTGTCTTCTCCTATAGACAGGAGGCCGAAATTTCATTGGTACCAACCTAACATTGCGCTGATAAGTGGGATTGCTTGGGACCATGTCAATGTGTTCCCAACTGAGGAGGACTACAACCGACAGTTTGAGATTTTTATTGAAACACTCACACCTGGCGGGGTGTTGATATACAACCAAGAAGATGAGGTACTACGCGCGATGGTGGAAAAAAGTACACACCCCATTCGTAAGATTCCATATGAAACGGTTGCCCATTGTGTGGACTCAGGCACAACCTATTTGGAAACCTCTGAAGGCCCCTTGCCACTGCGTATTTTTGGACATCACAACATCAGCAATTTGTCAGGCGCGATGCAGGTCTGTCAGCATATGGGCATAGACCCTATGGATTTTTTAGAGGCCATTACATCTTTTTCCGGTGCTTCAAAACGCTTAGAAATCATGGTCAATCGAGCTCATAAAAAAGTATATCGTGATTTTGCACACGCCCCCAGTAAGGTGTTGGCCACAGTGCAAGCTGTCAAAACACAATTCCCTGACCAACCTCTTTTGGCTTGTTTGGAGTTACACACCTTTAGCAGTTTAGACCCTACATTTCTTAGCCAATATCAATCTGCGCTAGATTCGGCCGACAGAGCTGTTGTTTTTTATGACCAACAAGCTGTGACCGCCAAAGGCAAACAAGTCCCACAAACCGAAACGGTTGTCAACGCATTCCAGCACAAGAGTTTAGAAGTGGTTACAGACAAAGAAGACCTAAAAATGTTGTTATCAGATGACACATCACCTGTATGGCTATTGATGAGTTCTGGTCATTTTGGGGGACTGGACCTTTCTGTATTTACATAAAAATGCTGCGTTTCATTTAAATTACCTACCTTTGACGTTACTAACGTAAATCGTTATTATGATTCTTTCTTTTGGAACAAAAGAAACGGAACAGATATGGAATGGTTACAGGGTAAAAAAGATGCCTTTGGAAGTTCAGCAAATCGGTCGTCGAAAAATGAGAATGCTGCACAACGCTCAAAACATGATGGATTTGCGCATTCCTCCTTCCAATCGTTTGGAAAAACTCAGTGGAAATAGGAGTGATTTTTACAGTATAAGAATCAACAAACAATGGCGCATTGTTTTTAGATGGCAGCATAGGCATGCAACAGACGTTCAAATCGTAGATTATCACAAATAATGAATTGATGGAAAGATTACAAAACATACATCCCGGCGAAGTTTTGATGCAAGAATTTCTAATCCCTTTGGATATTACGGCTTATCGATTGTCTAAAGAAATACATATCCCACAAACTCGAATTTCTGAAATTTTAAAAGGGAGAAGAAGAATTACAGCTGACACCGCACTTCGGTTGAGTGCGTTTTTTGGAAATTCAGAGAAGTTTTGGTTGGGACTTCAAAACGATTTTGACATTGAACAAACTCGAATGCAAGCTATCGACGAACTCGTAAAGATTCAAAAGATAAAAACCAAAGACGTTGCCTAAATAACCAGATCAACCCCCAAACAAAATGCCCCAAAATTTCCCCATCAAGTCTTGGGCGGCTGAAGACCGTCCCCGTGAAAAACTTATCGGTCACGGCAAACACGCGCTTACCGATGCCGAATTCTTAGCCATACTTCTACGTACAGGCAATCGAAACGAAAGCGCCTTGGGATTGGCCAAGCGAATTTTATCATCTACCAAGGGTCAGCTTTCCAAGTTGGCTCAGCTCAGTGTAGCAGAGTTGTGCGAATTTAAAGGTATGGGTCAAGCCAAATCCATTGGGATAGTAGCAGCACTCGAACTTGGAAAAAGGCAAAAAATTCAAACCCACACCACGCAAAAATTAAGTAGTAGTAAAGCTGTTTTCTCCCTTATCGAACCCCGACTGAGCAGTTTGCCTCACGAGGAGTTTTGGATTATATACCTCAACCAAGTCCATAGACTGTTAGCATGTGAGCAACTCAGTCGTGGAGGCATCTCACAAACAACTGTCGATGTTCGGATTGCTCTTAAGCGCGCACTCACTTTGCAGGCAGTGGCCATGATTTTGGTACACAATCACCCTTCAGGAAACATGCAACCTAGCAATTCAGACAAGCAACTCACTGAAAAATTTGTAACCGCTGCCCATAACATAGACATTCATGTTTTGGACCACCTAATCGTCGCAGAAAACACGTATTTTAGCTTTGCGGATCAAGGCTTGCTATAGATGATAATGGTTTATACGCACCGAGTGACCACTCGTTTGCGCTACGTTTTTACACACTTCTTTACCACATACACCGACCATCAGGTGGACTTTACCGATGTGTTAGAGACTTTTATCGCGCACAACGGCCCCAAATTCTCTTATACAAACCAAAGATTGGAAAATGAATTCTTTGTCGAATCTCATCCGCTTTTATTTGACCAAGGACTCAACGATTACGTTTTTGAACTACAAACTTGGGAGGATACACCTGCTTTTTTTTCTTGTACTGAAAATAGTGCCATCCCCTTTGATATATTTGCTTCCACCTTCTATATGTTGAGTAGATACGAGGAATACATGCCCCACCTCAAAGACAGCATGGGGCGGTTTTCCTCTCAAAATG
The DNA here is from genome assembly GCA_049596815.1 of Flavobacteriaceae bacterium. Taxonomy (GTDB): domain Bacteria; phylum Bacteroidota; class Bacteroidia; order Flavobacteriales; family Flavobacteriaceae; genus UBA724. The sequence goes on from JBMYLY010000004.1 coordinate 30,504, forward strand.
CACTCTTATTTCATGAGAAGGCTCTAGACAAACCGGTTGTAGATATTTGGGCGAAGAAATTTATGAGCATGTTTTCAGTATTTTTCCCTGAAGTTGTTCCAAAAAAAATCATACCTAAACTGGAAACCATAATGGAAGTTCCGGAATGTTTTGCTTACAAAAGCAAGAGCTTGCTGCGTACGTTGGTGGAAAGCTTTTTGGATGCGTTTCGTTTTAAATTGGGTAGCTTGGCCGACCGTTTTAATGTAAGGTTCGGGCTGAACGAAGATCCCTTCGATATATATCGAGATTGGATAGCTTGGCATAAAGAACTGAGCCTCTCCACCAAAGTGCTGTTTTTGTTTGCACGTCCGGGTATGCGCGACCGAAACATCAGTATTTTTAAAAAGCGTTTTCAATTCAAAATAAAACAAGTATCCGACTATGTACCTGTCTCACTGTTAGCTTCTTTTCAATCGACGGAAACAGAGGGCTTGCTGGAGGAAGAGCGCAAACGTTTGGGACAATTGATCCATCGTCCTCTAAGAAATGTTCGTCAACATCATATGCGTTTACGTTTGCCAGATACGTATAAAAATTTTATCTCTTGTGGTTTTCAAATAGATTATTCACTTCAATTCACAGATTACTCAGGGTATAGGGCAGGTACGGGATTTCCATTTTATTTTTACGATCTTAGTAGTGAGCAACGCACCTCACTTCAATTACATCCTGTAGCTGTCAGTGAGTCTATTTTGCGTCAGCAGGGAACACCAAGAAAAGCGCGCCGACTTTTGGAGGGCTTGACACAAAATGCAGTTCTATTCGGCACCCCTCTTACAATAGTTACTTACCCTACTATGATTGATAATCGTAAAACAAACAAGGCATGGCGACGTATGTTTAAAAGGTTTTTGGAAGATTATGCTCAACATAGCATCACTTAGCGACATATTTTTTGATTTAGATCATACTTTGTGGGATTTTGAACGCAACTCAGCTTTGACTTTTGAGCAACTGATTGGTGCTTACCAACTCCCTGTGGGTCTAGAGGACTTTCTAGAGGTATACGTACCATTAAATTTGGCCTATTGGAAGGCATATCGTGAACAAAAAATTGACAAAGAAACACTGCGTTACAAACGACTACGTGACACTTTTGATCGATTGCAAATTACAGTCAGTGATGAGATGATTTATACCTTGGCAGATGCCTATATTCAAACCCTACCGGAGTACAACCATCTTTTTCCAGGCGCCAAAGAGGTTTTAGATGGGTTACAGTCCAAGTATCGATTGCATATCATTACCAATGGTTTTCGCGATGTTCAGTATTTCAAAATGAAAAATGCCGGTATCCTCGATTTTTTCACCACCATTACAGATTCAGAATCTGTGGGTGTGAAGAAACCCGACCCCAAAATTTTTAACAAAGCCCTTTCGGATGCGAGTTCAAAACCAGAAAACGGCTTGATGGTTGGTGACAATTTTGAGGCTGATATTTGTGGGGCCCAAAAAGTGGGTATGCAAGCCATTCACTTCGCGGTTCACGGAGAAGAGCGTCACGAACAAGCGCTGATGATAGATGATTTAAGATTACTCCTAGAGTTGCTCTAATAACCGTATTTATCTCCCCACTTGGATTTGAGATAATTTCTGAGTTCCTTTTCACGAGGATTGTTGGCAGGTTCATAAAGCGTGCTACCTTCAATAGATTCTGGGAGGTACTCTTGGTGAATAAAATTTCCAGTATGGTCATGGGCATAAGCATATTCTTCGCCATAGCCCAATTCTTTCATCAGTTGCGTTGGGGCATTACGCAGGTGTAGGGGAACCGCTAAGTCACCGTGTTCGGACACCATTTTCTCCGCTCTTTGAATGGCTGTATAGGCACTGTTGCTTTTGGGTGCACTGGCCAAATAAGTAGCACACTGACTCAGAATGATACGTGCCTCGGGCATGCCTACGGTGTGAACCGCTTGAAAGCAATTTTGTGCCATAACTAAGGCCGTAGGATTGGCATTTCCTATATCTTCACTAGCAAGTATGAGCATGCGTCGCGCAACAAATTTAACATCTTCCCCTCCAGCTAGCATTCGAGCCAGCCAATACACAGCAGCATTGGGGTCACTCCCACGTATGGACTTGATAAAGGCAGAAATAATGTCATAGTGCTGATCTCCCGATTTGTCATAGCGAGCGCTGTTTTGTTGGGCAACACGCATCACAACTTCATCGTTAATTCTGATGTTTTTTTGATTGGATGAACTCACACATAACTCAAAAAGGTTGAGCAGTCTGCGAGCATCTCCACCTGAATATCGAAAAAGTGCTTTGGTCTCATCGATTTTGATGGTTTGCTCTTTAAGTACGATGTCTTTTGCCAATGCATTGTCTATGATGTGTTGTAGATGCTCTTTTCCAAGTGGATTTAGGGTGTAGAGTTGGCAGCGGGAACGCAATGCTGGAATCACTTCAAAACTTGGATTTTCGGTGGTGGCACCTATAAGGGTTACCCATCCTTTTTCGACGGCGCCGAGTAGGGAGTCTTGTTGAGATTTGCTAAACCTATGGATTTCATCTATAAACAGTACCGCTTTTTTGGTGTCAAATAAGCCGTCGGCTTTTTTCGCCTGATCGATGACTGCGCGGACTTCTTTGACTCCCGATTGAATGGCGCTTAATTGGTGAAAAGGGCGCCCTTGGGCCAGTAAACCGGCCAAGGTCGTTTTGCCCACTCCTGGTGGCCCCCAAAACAGTAAGGAAGGCATTACACTTTGTTTGAGATGGTGGCGTAGAACACCTTCGGGACCTACCAAATGGTCTTGACCCACAAAATCGTCCAGTGTATTTGGACGCATCCGTTCGGCTAGGGGAGCATGCATGCCCTAAAGATAGGGATTATCCTTGGAGGCGCTGGCGCATGGCCTCATACAGAAACATACCTGCGGCTACAGATACGTTATAAGAATCCATGCTGCCCAACATAGGTAATTTGGCTACGTTATCACATAAATTTCGTACGCCAGAAGAAACCCCTTTGTCTTCAGCACCCATCACGATGGCTGTGGGTTTTGTAAGGTCTGTGGAAAAAATATGCTTATCGGATTTTTCGTCTGCCACAACACATTGCACTTCGTAGGATTGCAACAAATAAAGCGCATCTTTGAGGTGATTGACCCGACAGATAGGCACTTGAAAAACACCACCTGAGGAGGTTTTGATGGTCTCACCTGTGATTTGGGCCGAACCTGTGGTGGGGATGACAACCGCAGTTGCATCAGCTGCCGCTGCAGACCGAATGATGGCTCCCAAATTACGCGTATCTGTAATGCCGTCTAACAACAAAAAAAGTCCAGGTGTTGTGTTGTTTTCTAGTATTTGTTCCAAGTTGCCGTAGGAAAGGGTATCCAATTGTGCCAATATCCCTTGGTGGTTGTGGTGCGTGAGTTTGTTGAGCTTTTGCACTGGCACCATGGAGTAGGGGACTTGGTTTTTTTTCAGCAGATAGATCAACTCCTTGATTTTGGGGTTGCTGATATTACTCTGTATAAAAACCTTGCTTAAGTTTCTTTTAGCCACAAGAGCCTCTGCAACCGCGTGAAGCCCAAAAATATGCTCTTTTTGCATGTCCCAAAGGTAGTTAACCTTTTATCAAAACAGAAAAGCGTTTTTGAAACTATTTAACAATAAGCTTACGGGTGGTTTCAAAACTCCCTTGTTTCAGTTTCAATAGATAAATGCCCGAATTCAGTGTAGACACATCGAAACGATTGCGTATTGTTTCTTTTTTAACTTCCTTACCGCTTATGTTGTAAATGGAAACCACTACATCACCCATAAACCCATCAACATAAAGCCATTGGCCTTCAATAGGATTGGGGTAAATTTTGATAGGTGTGTTATCTAAACTTGGCGTGCTTAGTGAAGGTGTGGTGTCATAGCCTGTCACTATCAGTGAAAAATCCTGCCCTCCGTTACTTAGGCTTCCTTCATGATTGACCGTTAGGGTATAAGTTCCCAGTCCAGGATTGGCAATGCGTATTTGTTCAACTGTGTCTACATCATTGTCTCCATTGGCCGCCCAACTCCATATCTTGTCTGTGCTGTTGTATTCGAGCCTGTATGGAAAATACTCTTGCGAATCTTTGGTGATTTTGATATCCAAATCATTCACCAAAGCAGGGGTTAAGGAATTAAGTGTGTTACTCCCACTTCCAGGTGGGTCTGTCCAGCAAATGGTGACTGCAAACTCCTCGTAGGTGTTGTTTATTTCAAATTGGTAACTCAGGGTTTCCCCTTGATTGATTCTCAATGCTTCAATGTGGGGATTTGTGGTGTCAGCAAGTAAAGTTTCGGCTGCTTCCTTTGTGTTGAGGATGCCCCATCCAAAAATAGGATCTGGCCCGGGGTTGCCTTTATCAATGGCTGTATGGCAAACCAGCCCCTTAAGCGTGGCCGATTTCATATAGCTGCCATGGAGTTGATTGTGGTATTGCTGCAACAGTAATAGGGAACCTGCAACATTAGGAGCTGCCATTGATGTACCAGAGTAACTACTGTATAAGTTGGTTATGGAGCTATCGCTTTGATTTGACACTGAAGAAAACACCCCAGTTCCATTTCCAGTAATATCGGGTTTGATCCGTCCATCGTCTGCTGGACCTTTGCTACTTGAAGAATTGATTTGGGTCCATACCAATCCGTTTGGGTAAAAAGTTACATCTTGTGTATTGGCAACCACAAGATTGTTTTTACTTAATTTTTCGCCAGTGATTTGGTCGAAGCCATTTTGGGTTGCGTTGGTGTTTTCTGTTGAGCCGTCATTTCCTGCCGATGCAACTTCAAGGTAGTAGGGGTAGTTGTAGTGAATATTATCCCAGATGGCTGCCTCACCGGTATAGGTTCCAATTTGACTTGGTGGCACATTGGTGGCTCCATTATAGAAAATAGGAGCTCCGTAGGAGTGATTGGACAATAACAGTCCACTAGCAGCTTCAAGTTCCACTTCGTTTAGGTCGTCAGACCAATCATAACTCACCGCGCTGGCTTGGGGCGCCATTCCTTTGGCATTACCGCTGACACCTCGGGCAATCATAGTGCCCAATACGTGGGTACCATGGCTGCTGTTTGCGCTTTCTGAAGAACTTTCTGTAGTAACTACAGAGACACCGTTGTCAAGGAACTCTTGGTGATTGGCGAGGGCTACCCCTCCGTCCCATATTCCAATAACCATATTTTGACCTTCCAAATTCAATCCCAAATCACCTCCATTGTGAAGATATTGGGTTTGGGTGCTCGCTGCGGCCGTTGTGTTGTGCGTGGTTATATATATGGGGGCACCACTGTCGGAGACACGATGAAGTTTATATATTTTCCCATCTGACACTTTGGTTCTTGGAATCCCCTTTTGAACCAAACCTTCGATGCGTGTTTTTTGTTCTTGAGAGTAGGCACGCACACTTTGACGGGTTTGTTCAATTTGTTGAACGGAATAATTCGATGCGATGGCATCCCTTTCCATAGGGGTTTGTGCCACAAGCATGTGTGTACAAAGAATGATTGTTACTAAATTGAAGTTTCTCAAAGCCATTTTTATTTAACAAAAAACAGCCCATAGAGTTATGAGCTGTTTTTCAATGAATATGTATTTAGATTACGGTGTAAATGTTACATCTACTGTAAAGTCAGTTGTGAATAACGCTTGAGTAAGTGTTACAGAAATTATGCCTGTACATGCATCGAAAGTTCCCGAGCCTCCACTAACATATCCACTGCCACTAACCACTACGGTTCCGTCTGAATTTACAGTTAACTCGCATGGATAAACATACAATCCATCGTATGCTGAGTTTCCAGTCGCAAAACTCACAAAATTGGGTCCCCAACCTGAGTCAAGAGCATAGGTAAGCCCCTCTGTACCGACCCTTGTAAAGGTGGCTGTAAATTCGGGAGCATCAACTCCAAAAGCAAATGGATTGGCTGTGTATGAGGACGCAAGGGTTTCAGGCAATGGACAAGACTTAACAATATCAATTGAACAAGTAGTCGTTTGTCCCAAAACGACACCATCCACGGGCATCATTTTTACAATCAACGATTTACCATCAAAAGAAGCTGCATCAAAATCTGAAACGATGTCAATGGAGCCACTAAAAGCTCCTGCAGGTATGGTAATAGAATTCGCAGACATGGTAAAGTCTGTTCCCAAAACCGCATCTGACTCAGCATCAATCTCTACAGCGATTTCAATGGGTGAACTACTTACTGTAGATGTCGCAACACTAAGTGTAAAAGTATTTTCACCTTCTGCAGTCGTAAACAAGGTTGTAGAACCGGCTGTAAAACTGGCGATCGTATCACGATTATCCATAAAGGATTCATCTCCGGTATCGGTCTCACAACTTGCCAAACCGATAGCTAAAAAAGCAAATAAATATTTAAAGTTTTTCATGTTCAATTATTTAGGTTCATAAACAGCTACTCCGGTTTCTCCATATGCAGTACATTCCCAAGAGATATAAATATTTCCTGTTGCCGGATCAACATAACTCGCAGAATCTCCGTAGACAATACCACCACCAAATTGGTCTCCAAAAGCTGTTTGGTCCCAAGAAATGACGTTACAAATATCAGCAATGACAACACCGGTTCTGGCAGAGGTGCCATAGATGCCTGCATATAAATCGCCCCACAAACCTCCAGTGAAGTCTCCAACGATTTCATAGGTGTTTTCAGTGAGCGCTACAATTTCAACATCAATGCTATTTGGATTGAAGCTAGGAAGGAAATCATGGTAACCAAAAGTTGTGGTCATGGTGTAGTTACCGGCCAGTTTTGACTCACATAGTTTGTAAATACTCACTGTAATGGATGTGTTAGATCCCATGTTGTCAACTTCGCTCACACCGCCTTTAAGGTTCAATATAAGTTCTGTACCATCTTCAGAGGCATTGTCAAAGTTCCCACCCAACACAATCATCCCCTCGTAGCTGTTTGCTGGAATGGTAAAAGTATTGGAAGCCAATGAATAATCATTGGTAGCTGTAGAAGCAGCATCTACTTCAACTTCAAATGTACGATCCGAGCTGCTTGTACTGGTAGCAACTACTTTGATTTCTGCTGTTGAAGCATTACTCGTGATAAAAAAGTTTGACGTCGAAGACGCAAAGTACACTACATCGGCACCTACATAAGCGTCTCTGTAAGCGCTGTCTTCTTCACAGCCGACAAAAAGACCGGCTGTGAATACGAGTGCTATTAAATAATTTAATTTTTTCATTGTTCTATATTTTAATAATCAGGATTTTGTTGAAGATCCGTGAAAATATTGATTTCACCTTGTGGAATAGGGAATACCATTCTGTAATCTCCGGCAGCGAGTGTTCTTGCTTGAGGAATTGCGGGTGTTCCAGTTCCATCAAAAAATTCACCTTCTGATGCTGAACGGCTCACGCCAAGTCCCCAACGACGCAAGTCAAAGAGTCTGTGTCCCTCGGCAGCCAATTCGATACGACGCTCTTTTTGAATGGCAGAAATCAGGTCTGCGCCTGTTTCACCACCAGAAACAAAACCAGAATATCGCTCAGCACGAACCATATCAAGTGCTGTTAAAGCCCCTGCTGCATCGTTGCTAAAATACATGGCCTCAGCTTTGTTCAAGTATACCTCAGCAGCGCGCAAGATTTTGGCATCAACAGATCCATTTTGCTGTCCAGCCTCTCCGTACATCTTAATAATAGCGTTGTACAAGTTGCCACTCGCATCTGGAATTAGATCGTTGTAAGCGGCGAGCCTGATGTCTGTTGCTGCAATACTTGTAGCAAACTCATAAGACCATACATACTCTGGAATGATACCAGACGCAGAGGATTGGCTCCATTCAATTCCTACACCGATATCATCAATAGAGGCATTTTGGTCCAATTTAAGGATCACCCCATCGGTAGATGAATCTGTCCAAACCTGAGGGAAAGTGGCGCGTGCAGCGACTGTAGCTGTAACTGCATTGGCAGCATCAATCGCATCACCATAATTTCCAGCATACAAATGTACGCGCGACAACAGTGCGTTCACACCATTTTTGGTGAATCTAGACTTTGTGTCTGAACTTCCAATCAAACCCTGAGCAGTTTCCAAATCAGTAATGACACTTGCTAAAGTTTCATTTACTGTAGGTCTGGGTGCTTCGTAGTTAGGGTCAGTACCGGTAACGTAAGGCATTCCGAGTGAATTTCCATCAGAAACTCTAGAATAAACTCTTAACAGATCGAAGTGCGCCAAGGCACGAACCGCAAGGGCTTCACCCAAAAAGTTGTTTTTGGCAGCTCCATCGTTGAGGTTATCTATCTTTTCTATGATTTGATTGGCTCTACCAATGACAACATAGGCAGATCCCATCATATCCCAAGCAGAGTTGGCTTTATAACGCCATTCATAAAAACTCAAGTTGGACTTTCGACCCGCTTGTGCAACAATGACATTGTCAGAAGCAATATCTGGGCGGCTCAAAAAAGATCCTCCGTAGTAGGATTCTGAAAAGAGTCCCGAATAGAGTGCACGCGTGGCAAATTCAAAATCTTGTGTGGATTTATAAAAACTCTCGGGCGAAAAGGCATTGTTTGGTAGTTGCTCTAATTCCTCCTCACAACTATGAAAAGCAAAGGCAACAAATAAAACGGTAATTGTATATAAAAACTTTTTCATCGTTATCTAATTAAAATTTAACATCTATACCAAATTGCAAACTTTTCAAAATCGGTATACCAAAGATTGAGAAAGTTCCAAATTCTCCATCAGAAGATTCACCAACTCCAACACCTACTTCAGGGTCAAGTCCCACATAGTCAGGTGCGTAGGTCCACAAGTTTTGACCTGTAATGTACAAGCGCATAGAATCCATGCCTGCCTGATTAACAATCGATGTTGGAAGCGTATATCCAAAGTTTAGATTTCTCAAACGGAGGTAATCCGTTTTGTATAAGAAACGTGTTGATGTCTCGTCTGCATCTGAGTAAAGTGGGCTTGGCAGCACATCAACGTCTCCGGGTTGTTTCCAGTAATTGAAAGCTTCCACAGCCATGTTTTGGTCAACGTTAGACGGGTTGTAGAGGTCTCTCATGTTGTAAGAAATACTGTATCCACCCGTTTTGAAGTAGAAGTCAAGACCCAAATCAAACCCTTTATATCTGGCAAATAGATTAAGTCCCCCATCCATGTCAGCCAGTGGTGATTTACCTGAGAGATAAACCTCATCGTCTGCAGAGTAAGTCGCTGTAACATTACCATCTTTGTCCAACCACAGGGGCTGACCGTTCGCAGGATTTACACCTGCCCAACGTACCAACTTAAATGTGGCGTACTCTTCACCGGGCTTGATGTATACACCAGAACCCCAATCAATTTCGGCTCCCTCTGGATAAGAACTTGATGGCACCAACTTGGTAACTTTATTTTTTACTGTACCAAGATTGGCAGCAATATTCACATACAAATCATCGGTTCGAATCAAGTCATAATCAAGCTCGATTTCTACCCCTTTGTTCTCCATTTCACCCACGTTGCTCAGGATACTTCCATCAGGTTCTCCACCAAGAGAAAGCAAGGGTCTGTCTAGCAATAGATCAGAGGTTACTTTTTCGTAGTAATCAATCGCACCGCGAAGTCGGTCGTCGAACATCGTGAATTCCAAACCAATATCATAGGTGTAGTTTTCTTCAAATTTCAAAGCTGGGTTTCCGTTGTCAGTAGGTGCAGCAGTGGTTTGTGAGTTAAAACTACCAAACCCGATAACTGCTAGTGACTCATAGAAGCCAATACCGTCTTGGTTACCACTAACACCTGCAGATGCTCTCAGCTTAAGAACATCAAAATCAGATCCAGACATAAAATCTTCTTCTGCTAGGTTCCAAGCCAAACTTGTTGACCAGAAAACACCATCACGATTGTCTCTACCAAATACCGAAGACTGGTCGCGTCGTATCGATCCAGTGACAAGGTATTTTCCATCGTAGTTATAGTCCAAAAATGCACCATATGAAAGCAATGTTCTTTCTGACAAGTTGGTGCTGGCGTCAACTGCCTCTGCAGCTACACTTTGCACAGATAGGTCTCCTGATGCAAAACCAATACTCTCCAAACGATATGTTCTAGAAGTGATTTTGTTGAACTCAAAAAGACCTGAAACCGATAGATTGTGGTTGTCAAAACTGTTGGTGTAGTTTAATACGTTACTTACGTTGTAGTCAGTAAAGTAGGAACCATTATCTGTTTTACCTCCGGGCGCATTGGCATCCCCTACAAAATCATCCAAACGTGAGCCTGGTTTGTAGTAGTATTCTCTTCTGAATTTTTGGTTATTAATACCAAAGTTGGTGGTGTTGGTAAAGTTGTCACTAAGGTCTGCAACAAGATTGAGATTGGCCAACAATGTAGTTCTGCCCTCAAATTCGGGGTTGTTTTCCAAAGCTTCGGTAATACTCCAACCAAAACCGACAAAATTGTATTGTTTGTCTCCGTTTTCATCAAGAACGAAATCTCCATTTTCATCCGTTACATACTCTGTTTCATATGGATTAGAGGTATATGCGGCATAAATGGGACTTTGAAGATTGTAGCGATCACGAGGCTCATCAGAGCGGGTGTCAGCTACAGAAACGTTCACACCTACCTTTAGCCAATCTTTGGCTTGGTAATCCACATTCAATCGAGCGGACTGGCGTTGAAAACCAGTTACTTGATCAATGATACCCTCATTCTTTTCTTCACTTAAACTTAGATAATACTGAAAGTTCTCATCACCTCCACTAACAGAAAGGGAGTTAGTGACTACTTCACCATCTCTAAGCAGGGCATCTTTCCAATCAAAATTTACAGCCGCCAACCTGTTGTATTCCTCCAAACTTGAAGTAAAACCAGGCTGTGCTTGGGCAGGTCCAAAACCGAGAATCCCCAGCTCTCTTTCATACAAGAGTTTTTCAGCACTGTTCATCACTCTAAATCCAAGTTCGTCGGTTTGAGAGGCAAACCCATATCTAGAAGTGAATTCTATGGAAGCTCTTTTGTTCTTTTTACCACGTTTTGTAGTAATCACAATTACACCATTGGCAGCCCTAGACCCATAAATAGCAGAAGAAGCCGCATCTTTTAATACAGAAACACTTTCGATATCAAATGGGTTAAGATTTGCTGTGTTTGGCGCTTGTACACCGTCAATAATAAAAAGTGGTGCACTACCTGCAGTAATCGAACCAATACCACGGATACGGACATAAGCTCCTGACCCTGGCTTACCATTGGTAGCAACAACTTGCACACCCGCTGCTTTACCTTGCAGCATGTTACTAATTGATGTAGATGTGTTTAGGTTGGTGAGTTCTTGAGTGTTGATTGTTGACACTGCAGCAGTAATTTCTGACCTTTTCTTAGATTGGTAACCCAAAACAACCACTTCATCCAAAGCAGTATTTGGTTCCAACTGTATGTCAATGCTGAAATTAGCTCGAATACGCACCTCTTGTGATTCATAACCCACATAGCTGTAGGTTAACACATCACCCTCTGATGCAGAAATGGCATAATTTCCATCAAAATCGGTTGTAGTTGCAGTGAATGCTCCGTTTTGCACAGTCGCCCCCGGCAAAGGCACCCCCTCAGTGGAAGTCACAGTACCAGAAACAATTTGTTGTGCAAACAAAAACGGTAGCGGTAATAGAAATAACGCTAACGTTAAAATTTGATTAAATTTAGTTTTCATATTATATAATAGTTATAGCAAACACAAATATGTTAATAAATTGTTAACTATGCAAGCATAGTATTTAAAAAAAATTCATTTTCACTCAAGTTTTGTTATATTAATGATATACGAAACTTAAAATTGCAGATTGGGTCAAAAATATCTATCATTTTTATTGAAAGCCTCTACATCTTAAAAATATCTAGCTTATTGAACAGATAATGGCAGGTAGATCTATTTGTAAAAGTGAGAAAATATAAGCTTAAGGCCGCTATCCGACTTTGGGGATATTTTTTTGTTTTTTATGAATTCTTTGACTTCATCAGCTTGGCCGTCAAAAAGCTTGCTTACCCCTTTTTTGGTCCTAGAAAAGGGGGTTCTGTTGCCGTTAATTACCATAATTGTGGACTTTTCAACTTTTATACGATCATTTTTTTTACTCTCATATCCAATAATATGACTTTGAGCTTGTATCTCTAATTCAAATTCCTCAATAACCTTAACATTCCCATTCTGAAAAATAAGTTTGTAGAAAACCCCATTCTGTTTGGGTAAAAAAGATGTACCTTCAATCACTACTTTGGCGAGTTCTTTAGCCGAAAAACTAAACATCTTCTCTTTGACCATCACATCAAATGATGACTTTTGAAGGTTTAGGTTTACACGCGCAGAAACTTTTTGTGCCGAACTGTTTAAAAAATGCAGGGTCGCATCAACAGGTTCCTTGTAAAGATAAATTGAGCCATCATAATACTCGGTCAAATCAGCAGTGCTGAAATCTATATCTGTTAAAAAATTTTGAAAATCTACATTATCCATCAATGATAGATTGTAGCCCGTATTTTGACCCCAAGACACTGCGGGAACAAAGTTGATAACAACCAATATAATAGAGGAGAATAGGTGCTTTTTCATTTCAATGTTTTGCCCAAAAATATCCTTTTTGGTTTGAAATATCAAAATACCAGCCCACAATTGAAAACTGATTGAGAACTAAAAAAAAGGGCTTACCGTCGGACCTCTGCTTTCCATCCTTTTGCCAACAGCCGGGACATCACTGCTGTCATCTCATCATCTAAACCTACAATGTTGTAATTCTCCTCAGGGTCATTGACTATATCATAAAGCCTGACAAAACCATTGAAGTATTTGAAGTGTCAAAATTGGGAAAATGAAAAGCGGCCCTTTTACCTTGGGCCGCGAAAGGTAGAATTTTGTACAAAGACGCAATTCAGCTTGAATGAAACTAATATACAAAATCTTGACATACACGTCCTAATAAACCATCATTGCAATTCATCATGAGTGTCTACAACATAACACCCAATTTTCATACCATGGGTATTTGGCAGTCAAAAACACCGGTTGCGGACCCTCTGTGACAATACAAGGGCATGGCCAATTTTACATCAACCACTCGCCTGTAACTATAACTAAGAACCATCCACCAACAACCGAGTATCCACCCACCTCAATCCCCATTGTTAAAAAATTGCCAATTCGCTATTTGATAATGAAAAAAATAATACTACATTTGCAGCCCTTTAAATAAGGGAAGAAATAAATAAAGTATATGCCAACAATTTCGCAACTCGTTCGAAAAGGAAGAACAGATTTGACCAAAAAGAGCAAATCTGCCGCTTTAGACGCTTGCCCACAACGGCGTGGGGTATGTACCCGTGTGTACACCACCACTCCTAAAAAACCCAACTCCGCGATGCGCAAAGTAGCGCGTGTGCGACTCACCAACGGAAATGAAGTCAACGCTTACATTCCCGGGGAAGGTCACAACCTTCAGGAGCACTCAATCGTATTGGTGCGTGGTGGTCGGGTCAAAGACCTACCGGGTGTGCGTTACCACATTGTTCGTGGTGCCTTGGACACCGCCGGTGTAGAGGGCCGCTTGCAACGACGTTCGAAATACGGCGCCAAAAGACCCAAAAAGTAAGAAGTACAATGACGTTCAAGCTTGCTTGAACCACTCAATAGAAAGATATGAGAAAAAGAAAGGCCAAAAAGCGCCCCTTACTCCCCGACCCGCGATTCAATGACCAACTGGTCACACGTTTTGTTAACAACCTAATGTGGAGCGGAAAAAAATCCATCGCATTTCAGATTTTCTATGATGCCATTGACATTGTAGAAGAAAAAAACCAGGACGAAGAAAAGCAAGCGCTTGATTTGTGGAAAGATGCCCTGACCAACGTAATGCCTCACGTTGAGGTACGCAGCCGTCGTGTGGGTGGTGCCACTTTTCAGATCCCTATGCCCATCCGTCCAGATAGAAAAATTTCTATGGCTATGAAATGGATGATCAGTTTTGCGCGCAAACGCAACGAAAAATCCATGGCCCAAAAATTGGCAGCTGAAATCCTTGCTGCATACAAAGAAGAAGGCGCAGCGGTCAAAAAGCGAGTGGACACCCACAAAATGGCCGAAGCCAACAAAGCATTCTCTCACTTTAGATTTTAACGAGAACCATGGCAAGAGATCTTAAATACACACGTAATATTGGTATTGCTGCGCACATCGACGCAGGAAAAACCACCACTACAGAGCGTATTCTATATTATACAGGGGTAAGCCACAAGATTGGTGAGGTGCACGACGGTGCTGCTACCATGGACTGGATGGAGCAAGAACAAGAGCGTGGGATTACCATTACTTCTGCTGCTACTACTTGTGAGTGGACTTTCCCTACCGATCAAGGCAAGCCGGTTGAAGGTGCCAAGCCTTACCACTTTAACATCATTGACACTCCCGGACACGTGGACTTTACCGTTGAGGTAAACCGTTCTTTGCGTGTTTTGGACGGTTTGGTGTTTTTGTTTTCCGCCGTTGACGGGGTAGAGCCTCAGTCAGAAACCAACTGGCGTTTGGCTGACAACTACAAAGTGCCGCGTATGGGCTTTGTCAATAAGATGGACCGCCAAGGTGCCAACTTTTTGAACGTTTGTACTCAAGTTCGCGAAATGCTCAAATCCAATGCCGTGCCAATCGTATTGCCTATTGGAGATGAGGACAACTTTAAAGGTTGTGTGGATTTGGTAAAAAACCGTGCCATCATTTGGCATGAGGAAAACATGGGAGCCACTTTTGATGTGGTTGATATTCCTGAAGACATGAAAGATGATGTCGAAAAATTCCGCGGTGAGCTGATTGAGGCTGTCGCTGAATACGACGAAAATCTTTTGGAAAAATATTTTGAAGATCCCGATAGCATCACCGAGGACGAAGTGCACAATGCCTTGCGTGCAGCTACCCAAGACATGAGCATCATTCCGATGATCTGTGGGTCTGCCTTTAAGAACAAAGGGGTTCAGTTTTTGTTGGATGCCGTTTGTCGCTACTTGCCTTCACCTGAAGACAAAGAAGCGATTGAAGGTACCAATCCTGATAACGATACTGTCATCACGCGCAAGCCTAGTGTCAACGATCCGTTTGCTGCTTTGGCTTTTAAGATTGCTACCGACCCTTACGTAGGTCGTTTGGCTTTCTTCCGTGCCTATTCAGGTCGTTTGAATGCCGGTTCTTATGTGTTGAACAACCGTTCCGGGAACAAAGAGCGTATTTCTCGTATTTACCAGATGCACGCCAACAAACAAAACGCCATCGAATTTATCGAAGCTGGTGATATTGGTGCGGCTGTAGGATTTAAAGACATCAAAACTGGGGACACCCTTTCTGATGAAAAACACCCAATCGTACTAGAAAGTATGGACTTCCCTGATCCGGTGATTGGTATTGCTGTAGAGCCCAAAACCAAGTCCGACGTGGACAAGTTGGGTATGGCTTTGGCCAAATTGGCTGAGGAAGACCCTACTTTCCAAGTTAAAACAGACGAAGCTTCGGGTCAGACCATCATCAGCGGTATGGGTGAATTGCACTTGGACATTATCATGGACCGTCTCCGCAGAGAGTTTAAGGTCGATGTGAACCAAGGACAACCCCAGGTAGAATACAAAGAGGCCATCACTTCATCTACCGATCACAGAGAGGTTTACAAAAAGCAAACTGGTGGTCGTGGTAAGTTTGCCGACATCGTATTTACCCTAGAGCCTGCTGAAGAAGGCAAACAAGGACTTGAATTTGTCAACGAAATCAAAGGAGGTAACGTTCCTAAAGAATACATTCCTTCTGTTGAGAAAGGATTTAAAGAAGCCATGAAAAATGGTCCTTTGGCCGGATTTGAGGTCGATGCAGTTAAAGTAACCCTAAAAGACGGTTCTTTCCACCCTGTGGATTCCGACTCTTTGTCGTTTGAATTGGCGGCCAAGTTGGGTTATAAAGTAGCGGCCAAATCTGCAGGAGCTGTAATCATGGAGCCAATGATGAAATTGGAGGTATTGACTCCTGAAGAAAACATGGGTGATATCGTAGGGGACCTCAACCGCCGTCGCGGACAGGTCAACAGCATGGACGATCGAGCCGGATCTAAAGTGGTCAAAGCCATCGTTCCTCTGTCTGAAATGTTTGGATATGTAACTTCGTTGCGTACCCTTTCATCTGGACGTGCCACATCTACGATGGAGTTTTCGCACTATGCCGAAACCCCATCCAATGTTTCTGAAGAAGTGATCTCTGCAACCGTTGGTAAAAGCTAATAACGAATCATTATGAGTCAAAAAATTAGAATCAAACTCAAATCGTACGACTACAACTTAGTAGACAAGTCGGCCGAGAAAATTGTAAAAACGGTAAAGACTACCGGAGCTGTTGTTACAGGTCCCATTCCTTTGCCTACACACAAAAAGATTTTTACGGTCTTGCGTTCGCCACACGTCAACAAGAAGTCGCGCGAGCAGTTTCAGTTGAGTTCGTACAAGCGTTTGCTGGATATTTACAGCTCGTCTTCTAAGACGATCGACGCATTGATGAAGTTAGAGCTTCCTAGCGGAGTAGAAGTAGAAATTAAAGTATAACGTTCCGAAAGGAAAAACGATAAACAACGACCATTATGTCTGGGTTAATAGGAAAAAAAATCGGTATGACCAGCATCTTTGATGAGAACGGAAAGAACCTTCCGTGTACGGTCATTCAAGCCGGTCCATGTGTGGTGACGCAAGTTCGCACACAAGATACGGACGGCTACGATGCGTTGCAGTTGGGTTTTGATGACAAGCCTGTCAAAAACAGCAACAAAGCTGCGCAAGGTCATTTTAAGAAAGCCAACACAGCACCCAAAAGAAAACTTGTAGAGTTTAAAGACTTCGACAGTGATTATAAATTGGGTGACACTGTGGGTGCAGACCTTTTTCAAGAAGGCGAATTTGTAGACGTTACGGGCACATCCAAAGGAAAAGGTTTCCAAGGAGTTGTCAAGCGTCACGGCTTTGCTGGTGTGGGTCAGGCTACCCATGGACAACACAACCGTTTACGCGCACCCGGTTCTATCGGTGCGGCCTCCTATCCTGCACGTGTTTTTAAGGGCATGCGTATGGCGGGACGTATGGGCAACGAGCGTGTAACGGTTCAAAACCTTAAAGTACTCAAGGTAGTACCTGAAAAGAATTTGTTGGTCGTAAAGGGTTGTGTCCCTGGCCATAAAAACGCATATATCTTAATATCGAAGTGATGAAAGTATCTGTAGTTGACATAAAAGGAAAAGATACCGGTCGCCAAGTCGATCTATCTAAAGATATTTTTGGGGTAGAGCCCAACGAGCACGCAGTCTATTTGGATGTCAAGCAATACCTTGCCCACCAGCGTCAAGGTACGCACAAAGCCAAAGAGCGTGCAGAGATTACAGGGAGTACCCGTAAGATCAAAAAACAAAAGGGAACAGGTACCGCACGTGCGGGTAGCATCAAAAACCCTTTGTTCCGCAGTGGAGGTCGTGTATTTGGTCCTCGTGTGCGTTCCTATGACATGAAAGTCAACAAGAATGTCAAGCGATTGGCTCGCAAAACAGCTTTAAGCCTGAAAGCAACTGCCAAATCACTGACTGTTGTTGAAGATTTTGACTTTGACGCACCCAAAACCAAATCCTTTACAGCGGTTTTGGATGCCTTGGGCATCGCCGACAAAAAGGCTTTGCTTGTGGTAGGCAAGTCAAGCCAGAACGTTTACCTCTCCTCACGCAATTTGCAGCGTGCCGAGGTAGTGACCGATAACGAGCTCAGCACCTATAAGATCATCAATGCCCAACATTTGGTATTGGCAGAAAGTGCTGTGGAGACCATAGTTTCAAACTTGAGTAAATAAGCATCATGAGTGTATTGATAAAACCCTTAGTAACCGAAAAATCTACTAGCGAAAGCGAGTTGCGCAATCGTTACACTTTTTTGGTACGACCTACAGCCAACAAGGTTGAAATCAAAAAGGCTGTCGAAGCCACTTATGGTGTTGCCGTTGAGAAAGTACGCACATTGCGTTACGGACCCGAGCGCAAAACGCGTTATACCAAAACCGGTATGCAACAAGGAAAAACCAACGCGACCAAGCGAGCCATCGTGGAAGTAGCAGAGGGTGATAAAATCGATTTTTACAGTAATATATAAACCAATAGGATGTCAGTTAGAAAACTCAAACCTATAACTCCTGGACAGCGCGGTAGAGTGGTCAATGGTTACGACGCCATCACCACTGATAAGCCGGAGAAAAGCTTGCTTGCTCCGAAAAAACGTTCTGGAGGTCGTAACAACAGTGGCCGTATGACCAACCGCTATCGCGGTGGGGGTCACAAGAAAAGATACCGCATCATCGACTTCAAGCGCAACCGCTATGACGCACCTGCTGAGGTGTTGAGTATAGAGTATGATCCCAACCGATCTGCTTTTATCGCGCTTACCCAGTTTGAAGATGGGGAAAAACGCTACATCGTAGCCCAAAACGGTCTACAAGTAGGACAGAAAATAGTTTCTGGAGAGAACGTTACACCCGAGATCGGAAACGCCATGCCTTTGGCTAGCTTTCCATTGGGTACCATCATCTCTTGTATCGAATTGCATCCTGGCAAAGGAGCCGCTTTGGCTCGTAGTGCCGGTTCTTTCGCCCAATTGATGGCCCGTGATGGAAAATTTGCTACCGTCAAACTGCCTTCTGGTGAGACACGTATGATTCTCACCACTTGTATGGCTACCGTGGGGGCAGTTTCCAATTCTGACCACCAGTTATTGGTTTCTGGTAAGGCCGGTCGCAGCCGTTGGCTCGGTCGCCGTCCACGCACCCGTCCTGTGGCTATGAACCCTGTCGATCACCCCATGGGTGGTGGTGAAGGTCGTGCTTCGGGTGGACACCCACGTTCACGCAATGGCATTCCTGCAAAGGGATACCGCACGCGCAACAAGAACAAGGCATCTAACAAGTATATCATAGAACGAAGAAAAAAATAAATCATGGCGCGATCATTAAAAAAAGGACCCTTCGTACACCACAGCTTGACCAAAAAGGTGCAAGCCAACATCGATTCTGGTAAGAAGAATGTGATCAAAACATGGTCACGTGCTTCTATGATTACACCAGACTTCGTAGGACAGACCATTGCAGTACACAACGGACGTCAGTTTGTACCTGTCTATGTTACTGAGAATATGGTAGGCCATAAATTAGGAGAATTTTCACCCACACGTTCTTTTAGAGGACATGCTGGGGCAAAAAATAAAGGTAAAAAATAACTATGGGAGTTCGTAAAAGACAATCTGCCGAGCAGTTGAAGGAAGCGCGCAAGTCGATTGCGTTTGCAAAGCTGAACAACTGCCCAACTTCACCAAGAAAGATGCGCCTCATGGCCGACTTGATCCGTGGTGAAGGCGTAGACAAAGCCTTGTCTATTTTGCGTTTTAGCGCAAAAGAGTCTTCGTCTCGTTTGGAAAAGCTATTGCTTTCTGCGGTTGCCAACTGGCAAGCCAAAAACGAAGATGGTGATGTAGAGAAAGCAGGGCTTTATGTAAAAGAAATTCGTGTAGACAGTGCACGCATGCTCAAACGCCTACGTCCGGCACCTCAAGGCCGAGCCCACAGAATTAGAAAACGCTCTAACCACGTAACACTCGTGTTGGGAGCTCAAGATAACGCGCAAAGCTAAACAGCAATATGGGACAAAAAACAAATCCAATAGGCAACCGCATCGGCATCATCAGAGGATGGGAGTCCAACTGGTATGGAGGTAGAGATTATGGAGACAAGTTGTCCGAAGACGACAAAATCCGACGCTACATCCACGCCCGTTTGGCCAAAGCCAGTGTGTCTCGAATCATTATCGAGCGCACGCTTAAGTTGGTTACTGTAACCATTACCACTGCCCGTCCGGGTATCATCATTGGAAAAGGTGGTTCTGAGGTTGACCGACTCAAGGAAGAATTAAAAAAGATTACCGGCAAGGAAGTGCAACTCAATATTTTTGAGATTAAGCGTCCTGAATTGGAAGCCCAATTGGTGGCTGCCAGCATTGCCCGTCAGATTGAAAGTCGTATTTCGTACCGACGCGCCATCAAAATGGCCATTGCTGCCTCTATGCGTATGAACGCCGAAGGTATCAAAGTACAGATTTCAGGTCGATTGAACGGCGCTGAGATGGCACGTTCTGAAAGCTATAAAGATGGACGTATTCCACTTTCCACTTTCCGTGCCGATATCGACTATGCCTTGGTAGAAGCCCATACTACTTATGGTCGTATTGGTATCAAGGTATGGATTATGAAAGGTGAAGTCTATGGAAAACGCGAGCTTTCTCCTCTTGTAGGTATGAGTTTGGGTGCAACCAAAGGCAAAAATGACAAACGTGGTGGACGTTCGCCGCGCAGACGTAAATAATTTGAATACTGAATAGTTATGTTACTACCTAAAAGAACCAAATACAGAAAAATGCAGAAAGGCCGCATGAAAGGTCTTTCGCAACGTGGTCACCGTTTGTCCAACGGTATGTTTGGGATCAAAGCATTGGATTCGGTGTTCATCACTTCACGTCAGATCGAGGCTGCGCGTATCGCCGCGACCCGTTATATGAAACGTGAAGGTCAATTGTGGATCAAAATATTCCCGGACAAACCCATCACCAAAAAACCGCTTGAGGTTCGTATGGGTAAAGGTAAAGGTGCTTTGGATCACTATGTGGCCGTGGTCAAGCCTGGACGTGTGTTGTTCGAGGTTGCCGGTGTACCCCACGATGTGGCCAAAGAAGCTTTGCGCTTGGCGGCTCAGAAGTTGCCCGTAAAAACAAAATTTGTGATTGCTCGTGATTACGATGCATAATAGAGTATAGAAATGAAACAACAAGAGATTAAGGCGTTAACCCAAGATGAGTTGCAAGAGCAACTTGCCCAACAGCAAAAAAGCTACGCTGAGGCCAAATTTTCGCATTCGCTTTCCAATTTGGAAAACCCGGTTCAATTGCGTGCCCAGCGTCGTACCATCGCGCGCCTTAAAACAGAAATAAATCAGCGTAACTCGCAAGAAGCGTAATTTGATTATGGAAAGAAATTTGAGAAAAGAACGAATCGGAGTGGTCACCAGCAACAAGATGCAAAAATCTATTGTTGTCAGTGAGGTCAAGCGTGTAAAACACCCTATGTACGGGAAATTCGTTTTGAAAACAAAAAAATACGTAGCCCACGATGAGCAGAACGACTGCAACATCGGAGATACGGTCCGCATCATGGAAACCCGCCCATTGAGCGCTTCCAAGTGCTGGCGATTGGTCGAAATTATTGAAAGAGCAAAGTAATGGTACAACAAGAATCCAGACTTAAAGTAGCAGACAACACAGGAGCCAAAGAGGTGCTTACCATCCGTGTTTTGGGAGGTACAAAGCGTCGCTATGCTTCTATTGGAGACAAGATCGTGGTAACGGTCAAAGATGCTACCCCTAACGGAACGGTGAAAAAAGGGCAAGTGTCTACCGCTGTGGTGGTACGTACCAAAAAAGAAGTGCGTCGTCCTGACGGGTCCTATATCCGTTTTGATGAAAACGCATGTGTGTTGCTCAACCCTACAGGTGAAATGCGCGGAACTCGTGTGTTTGGTCCTGTGGCTCGTGAGTTGCGAGACAAAAAATTCATGAAGATTATTTCCTTAGCCCCCGAGGTATTATAAGCATAGAAGATGAAAAAAATTAAGATTAAAACAGGTGATACGGTTCGCGTCTTGGCAGGAGACCACAAAGGCGCTGAAGGCAAGGTATTGCGATTGATTGTCGAAAAAGACAAAGCCATCGTTGAAGGCGTAAATATCGTCAAGCGTCACACCAAGCCTAACGCCCAGAACCCACAAGGTGGCATCGTCGAAAAAGAGGCAGCCATTCATATCTCCAATTTGTCATTGTTGGCCGCTGATGGAAAGCCTACGCGTGTGGGTTATCAGTTCAACGGCGACAAAAAAGAGCGCATCTCACGTAGAACCAATGAAGTAATTTAAGATGGTACCTAGAGTTAAACAAGAATACAAAGACAGAGTGATTCAGGCGATGACTGAAGAATTCAGCTATGCCAACGTGATGCAAGTGCCAAAACTTCAAAAGATTGTTATCAGTAGAGGAGTAGGTGCCGCTGTGGCTGACAAAAAATTGGTAGAGCATGCCGTAGATGAGCTTACTCAGATTTCGGGTCAGCTTGCTGTAGCTACTTTGTCAAAGAAAGACGTATCGAACTTCAAACTTCGAAAAGGAATGCCCATCGGCGCACGTGTAACACTGCGTGGCGATAAGATGTACGAATTTTTCGATCGTTTGGTAACAGCTGCGCTTCCTCGTGTGCGTGACTTCCAAGGTGTAAAAGCCAGTGGATTCGACGGACGTGGTAACTATAACTTGGGTGTAACCGAACAAATTATTTTCCCTGAAATCGACATCGATAAAGTGGCGAAAATCGCGGGTATGGACATCACTTTTGTGACTTCTGCCCAAACAGATAAAGAAGCAAAATCATTATTAGCTCATATGGGCTTGCCTTTTAAAAAGAATTAAGTATGGCTAAAGAATCCATGAAGGCCCGAGAGGTCAAACGTGCAAAACTCGCTGCCAAGTATGCGGCCAAGCGTCAAGCGCTTAAAGAAGCCGGCGATTACGAGGCGTTGCAAAAATTACCAAAAAACGCATCTCCCGTGCGCATGCACAACCGCTGTAAGCTGACAGGTCGTCCCAAAGGATACATGCGTCAGTTTGGAATATCTCGTGTGATGTTCCGTGAGATGGCAAACAAAGGTCTAATCCCGGGTGTACGTAAAGCCAGCTGGTAAACAAGAAAGTATTATGAATACAGATCCTATTGCAGATTTTTTGACCCGCATCCGAAACGCGAACAGTGCGGGCCATCGTGTTGTAGATATTCCCGCTTCTAAGTTGAAGTTGGAAATCACCAAAATCTTATTTGATCAAGGTTATATTTTAAGCTATAAAACAGATGACAGTACTGCCCAAGGCAGCATCAAGATAGCCCTTAAGTATGATCCCATCACCAAAGATCCAGTTATCAAAAAACTCCAAAGAGTGAGCACACCGGGTTTACGCCGCTATTCCGCATCGAGTGAAATTCCTCGTGTGTTGAACGGCTTGGGCGTTGCCATCTTATCCACCTCTCATGGTGTGATGACTGGCAAACAAGCACAAAAAGAAAATGTAGGAGGCGAAGTGCTTTGCTACGTATATTAATAAGGAAAGAAAGTAACAATGTCAAGAGTAGGAAACAGTCCCATAGCAATCCCGGAAGGCGTCACCGTTGACGTCCAATCCGACGTGATTAGCGTGAAAGGAAAATTAGGCGAGTTACACCAAAGCTACGACACGGTCAGTTTCAAGCAAGAAGATGGCCAAATTTTGGTTACACGTCCTTCAGACGCCAAACCCCATAAAGCCAAACACGGACTCTACAGAGCCTTGGTTTTTAACATGGTGCAAGGTGTTTCTGCCGGATTTACCAAAGAACTCGAGTTGGTAGGTGTGGGATATCGTGCTGCCAATCAGGGACAGAAATTGGATTTGGCTTTAGGTTTTTCTCACAACGTGGTGTTTCAAATCCCTAGCGAAGTAAAAGTAGAAACCGTTTCTGAAAAAGGTAAAAACCCCATTATCAAGCTGACCTCTCACGACAAACAATTGTTGGGCGCGGTAGTCGCTAAGATTCGTTCTTTACGCAAGCCAGAAC
>JBMYLY010000005.1:0-41322 GCA_049596815.1 Flavobacteriaceae bacterium
TCTAAAGTACCCTGAGTACCATCGTGTGTGATAACACCATCCGGGTTAACTGTTAGCGTACCTGTTGCTGTATCAGGACATGATCCGCCTGTACTTGTAAGGGTATAGGTGTAAGTCGTTGATGTAGACACTGTCGGTGCTGTACCAGAAAGGGTGGCTGTTACTGAGTCAAATGTGATACCAGATGGTACTACATCCCATGAAATCGATGCACCCGTAGCACCACCGCCTAGAGAATATGTTATCGGTGCAATAGCAGTAGCCGAACATACAACTTGAGCCGTGTCTGAAGTCGTAGTGAGTTTATCAAGTGGATTGATAGTAATTGTGCCTGTAATATCGTCTGGTGCACATCCACTACCCGTAGTGGTAACCGTATATGTATACGTCGCTACTGACGTAATATCATCCGTAGGCGTACCCGTAATTGTCAACGCAACTGGATCAAACAATAACCCCGCAGGAAGCCCACTAGCTGTAGCACCCGTAGCACCTCCAGACAAACTAAAGACAATCGGATCTATCGCTTCACCCTCACAATGCGTCTGGTCTAAAGTACCCTGAGTACCATCGTGTGTGATAACACCATCCGGGTTAACTGTTACTGTAAAGTCAATAGCAGCTCCAAGTCCACACTCGTTCGAAGGAATCACTGAAATAATATAGTTTCCAGCGTCACTAAAATCTACAGCAACAACCTCTTGGTTCGCAGTAGGCGTAATTGATGCCGATGGGCTGTTTGCTTGCCAGATATAGTCTGTGGCTCCTGACAAACCAGAAATTTGATAGTTATATGGACCACTTCCCTCACAAACTACATCGAAACCAGTAATAGTGCCTGTTCCAGAAATAACTCCATCAAAAGATAATATCATATCTGAATCAATGACTCCGGCTGCACTACAGCTAACATTTGGTGTGACTTCTATTGTGAGAACTACAGATCCACTCAAATAATCTGCAGCACTCGGATTGTAGGTAGGATTCAAATTGTTGGTATTTGTAAAGAACCCTGTTCCGGAAGTTATCCATTCAATGGATTGATAGTCTTGCGATTGTGTAGCAGGACTATTGGTGGACAAATTGGTAATGATGGTCTCTGAAAGATCAAAACTTTCTCCGTCACAAACCGTGGCATCAGGACCTGCCTCCACTGATATGGAAGCTTGTATTTCTAAAGCGATGGTGTCATCAACAGAGACCGAACAAGCGCTTTGACCGTAAGCCACAAGTGTTAAAAGCGCACCTCCATTAGAAATATCATTAGGTCCAGGTTCGTAAATGGTATTAAGGTCAAAATAATCTACAAATATCCCATCACCATCGGTCAACCATTCGACTGATGAATGGTCATTTGCTATACCAACAAGATTCAAATCGTCACCAGCACATATGGTTTCAGAAGTTGGGCCTGCATCAACAAATGGATTATTAACAATGGTAAGTGTTAAAAAGTCTGACAAGGTGTTTGAACAGCCTGCACCCCCAGTGGCTGTCAACGTCAATGTCGTGCCACCATTGATTACGTCATTAGTACCTGGGGCATAAACAGGATTCAATGGATCAGAACCAGTGAACACCCCATCACCTGCGGTCGTCCAAAGATAGTTGCTCTGATTAGTGACACTCGCTCCATTTATTTGTAGGGTAGTACCCTCACAAATCGTTTGATCCGAACCTGCTTCAACAGTTACATCATCAACTAAATTTATGGTTATTGTATCAAAGGATGCTTGACTGCAACTATTGGTTGCTGTAGCTTGTACAGAAAGAGTAATTTGCCCATTCGCAACATCCTCGCTTGTAGGGTAATAAATCGGATTGGCAATGTTGTTGTTATCAAATGTGCCATAAGTGCTGCTCCAAATAATATTGCCATAATTGGTAATCGTGTTGCCACTCAACTGTATGGATGTCTCGGATGCACAAACAGAAAAGGTATTTAATGGCAAGATAATTTCAGGGCCAGCGTCAATGGTTAGGTCAAAGTTTTCAGTTGTTGTTGCACATCCTTGGGCGCCTGTAGCTGTTAAAGAAAGCTGAGCACCGCCATTCGATTTGTCTAAATTTCCAGGGATATACGTAGCCTGAACGTCACCATTAGATGGGCTAAATGTACCATCTCCTGTAGTCTGCCACAATACTGAAACCGCACCGGAAACATTGGCACTCGAAAATGTGTAGGTTTCATCTTCACAAATGGAAGCCGTGCTACCACCAAGGCTTATGACAGGAGCTTGGTTAAGGAACAATCGAATGTCATCACTCTTTTCTCCAGCGCATGGTGCCAGTCTATCAACTGTTAAAATCAAATCGACATATCCAAGAGCAATGTCATCTGCAGAAGGTTCGTACAAGGTTGTTAAACCTAAATTACCACTTGGGAAATTTCCGTTTCCACTCGTACTCCATCTTGGATTCGAACCATTAGTCACACTTCCAGAAAGTTGGTATGAGGATTCACAAATCGTAGCATCAGGACCTGCGTCAACGGTAGCCTGTGGTGTGATTTCAAGGGTAAATGTATCCGTAGCAGATGAAACACAAGGATCGTTTCCTTGACCCGTTAGCGTAAACACAACGCTGCCGTATTCACCTTCGCTTGGAGTGTAGGTTGGGTTCAATCCATTCTCGCCAACCAAAATACCGGTACCATTATGAGACCAAACTGTAGATAAAGTATTTTGACGAGATGCTCCATTTGTAAAAGTGTAAATATCACCCTGGCAAATAGTTGCATCAGCGCCTGCCTCTACAATCGGAGCAGGCGTAACTGTAAACTCAACATCATCAAAAACAAAACCTGAACAAGGTGTATTTGGTGTGGCTGTAAGACGAAGCGTAACTGTGTTATTTTCATCAGCTGGGTCTGTTATATAAACAGGACTGATTGTGTTGACAGTGGCGGGGTCTATCGTTCCGTTTCCTGAGAATACACTCCATGCAAATGAACTCGCTTCTGAAACTGTGGCGCCATTGTGGGTGTAAGTACCAGCACAAATAGCCGTATCGGAACCTGCATCGACAACTGGTAAACTTGTAATATTAATAGTTATATCATCTGAAACGACAGTGTTACAGGGGTCTAAAGAATCCACAGAAAGTCGCAATATTACAGACCCATTTATAACATCATCGGCCGTTGGTGTAAACGTTGGATTCAAGACATTCGGGTTATCAATGGTTCCGGGTGATCCAGAAACAATGGTCCAGACTGGATTTTCGCCCTCTGAATAGGTGGCTTGTGATAATATATAGGAACCCCCCTCACAAATGACAGCAACCTCAGGACCCGCATCAACTTCGGCAACAGAACCAATTGTAAGCGTTTGTGTGACAACAGCATCACTACTACATGCGCCATCGGCAAAGGCTGTAAGTGTAAACTGAACAGATCCAGCAGTCTCATCTGTAGCAGAAGGCGTGTAATCGGGTGTCAGAGAATTGGTTCCTGTAAATGTTCCTGAACCGGTGGTTTCCCACAGAAACCCATCATTGAATTGAACCGATCCATTTAAACTGACTGTTTGATTTGCACATATGTCGCCTAACGGATCAATCGAAGCTTCTGGAGCTTGATCAATGCTTATAACTACGCTCGCTTCGGCTGTTCCAGTACATGGAGCTGTTCCATTTGCATGCAGTGTAAGCGTTACGGTTCCCGTTTGTCCAGGGTCTGGGGTAAATACTGGGGACAATGATCCTGTTAGAGGGGTCAATGTACCGCTAGTAGATGTCCAATAATACGAATCCTCATTTGTTACTTGTGCTCCTGAAATCGTATAGGTATCTCCTTCACAAATTGAAGCATTAGACACTGGTATGGTTGCGGTTGGGTTAGATACAAGTGTGATTTTTACCGTATCTGATTGTGCAGGACAAGTCCCGTTACCCACAACTGACATTGTAAGTTCAACAAATCCATTGATATAATCTTGTGTATTGGGTACATAGGTCGGTATGCCACTCGAAGTCGTTAACAATCCTGTTCCCGAAGCCGACCATGAAACTCCAGTGTAATCCCCTATGATTGAAGCATCGTTTATCGAAAACTGACCGCTTTCTTCACAGAAAGTGAAATTATCACCTGCATCAACTACTGGAGGCGCAACAATTGTAATTGTTTTAATTGCCGAAACATCATCTGCGCATGGGGTGTTGGGCGTAGCGGTTAATGTTAGGTCAACAGGTCCAGTTACTCCTGTAGCTGGTGTGTAAACTGCTTGTAAACTTGTTGGATCGTCAAAACTTCCAGAGGGAGCAGACCAAACATAGCTCGCAGTATGTAAAACGCTCACATCGCTTATGGAAACTGTTTCACCGGCACAAATCTCAAGATTACTGCCTATTGTTATAATTGGTTTTTTTGTTATCGATAATGTCATGAAATCCGACACGGGATCACAATTGCCATTTCCTTGTGCTTTAAGTGTTAAGGTTACTTGACCTAAAGCAATTTCAGTATTAGAGGGCTGATATGTTGGTGTTATGGTATTTGCGCTTGTCCAACTGCCCGAACCGCCAGACCATTGTATAGAGCTGTAATTCGTAGCCGATGCTTGTAAGGAGGCAAAAGTGTATGCCTCTCCTTCACAAACGTCTGCATCTGGGCCAGCATCTACTGTGGGTGCAGTCGTAAACGACAAGTTGATACTGGCTGATTGAGAAGTAGCACAGGGAGCTCTGGGCAAAGCCTCTAGCGTCAAAATAACTCCATTGGCAATATCCAAAGGACCTGGGGTGTAGGTTGGCTGTAATATACTTGTGTTATCAAATGAACCATCCCCCCCGTTAGATGTCCATTGAAGTGATGAAAATTCAGAAGCCTCTAGAGGAATAATTGTATATGGTGTGTTTGAACAAGTTGTTGCAGAATCTTCTAATTCAACCACTGGATTTTTAATAATATCAACCCGTTTGGTATCAGTTACTTCCCCGCATGGTGCTTCCCCTTGGACCTTAAGTGTCAAAATAAAGAACCCATTTTGAAGATCTACAGGGCCAGGTGTATAGGTTGGTGTTAGGGTGTCGCCACTAGTAAACGTTCCACTATTGGTATTGCTAGACCAAGAAATGGACGCTGTCGTTGGAAGTGCAGCGTCTGTTTGTGTAGCATCTGATACCGTATAATCGCTTCCTTCACAAACCGTATCATCGGCACCGGCATAAATAACCGGTGTTTTCTTTAATGTAAGTGTGAAACTTTCCGAAACATCTTCAATAACACTACAAGGGTCCTTCGCTTCAGCAGTCATGGTTAAAATCACAGAACCGCTGTCTAAATCTGCTTGACTGGGTGTGTAAGTCGGGTTTAAATCATTGTTATTATCAAAAGTTCCCGTTCCTGTACTGGACCATACAACACGGTCTTCTTCCCCATTGGTAGTCACGCCACTAACTATATATGGAGTAAGCGCACAACTCCCAGCTGAGGCAGTTGGGAACGTTATGATTTCAGGAAGTGCTGTAACATCTATGGTGAGTAGTGATGAAACTTCCGAAGCACATGGGTTTTCAGGCTGTGCGACCAATTTGAGTATGACGGTGCTGCTAGACCCATCAGGTGTATATGTGGGCGTGAGGGTGTTTGCCCCATTCAAAGAGCCTCCACCGCTTTCAATACTCCAAAGAACCGTTGAATAATCTGTGATTTGCGCATCAAGCGTAATGCTATCATCCATACATACAGTAGTTGGAGATTGGCTTAAATCGATTAGCGGTTCGGCTTTAAAAGAAAGCGTAAATTGTTTTGTGTCTGTAGGGTTGGAACAAGCGGCTCCAGCATCAGCACTCACTGTCAAGGTGACTTGACCAAGTGCTATGTCATTGCTGGTAGGAGTGTAAGTAGGGGTCAAACTAGTAGCGTCATCAAAAGTTCCGTTTCCACTCGTTTGCCAAACAATTCCCTCCGCATGGACAGCCGTAACTTGTCCAGATGCAAAGGTATAGGTGTCTGTTTCGCATATTTCCGCGCTTGTAGAACTCAGCGTTAAGGTAGCCTTAGGCGTTATAGTTAAGCGAATGGTCTCTGAAACCTGTCCGGTACAAGGTGCCACTTGATTGGCTATAAGGGTTAGGTCAACATAGCCGATAGAAATATCAGTAGCCGTCGGTGTATATGTAGTTGTTGTGAGGTTAGGATTCGCAAAGCCCGTAGAAACACCTGCTGAAGTCGTCCACTCGGGATTGATGCCATTGGTAACAGAAGCACCAACAGTGGTGTAGGTCTCACCTTCACATATGGTTGCGTTGCTGCCCGCACTTACTACTGTTAGCGGTGTGATTTGAATCTCCAGCTCATCAAAAATCTCATCAGCACACGCACCTGATGGTTGTGCGGTCAATCTCAAGATTGCAAAGCCTGCATTCTTGTCTGCTTCACTAGGGATGTAGGTAGGCGTAAGGGTGTTACTGTTCTCGAAAGTTCCGCCTGTAATTGAAGACCAACTGTAGGTACTGAAATGTAACAACTGGGCGCCACTCACCGTAAAATTTTCACCAGCACATATTGAACCATCGTTTCCTGCCTCCACTATGGGGTTTTGGTTGATAGTGACAATAATAGTGTCTGTCTGTGGGCCGGTACATGGCACATTGGGATAAGCAGTTAACAACAGCTCCACCTGACCTGCTGTAATGTCAGCAGCACTTGGGACATATGTAGGAGTCAGGGAATTGATGTTGGTTAGTTGACCTGTACCTGACACAAAACTCCAAGACACATTGTTGTAGTTTACTGTTTGATTCGCACTAGAAACGGTGAAACCATCTTCACAAATGGTCACATCTGGACCAGCATCAACAAAGAGTTGTGGAACTATGTTCAGGTCAAATGAGTCTGATACAGGCAATGTACATTCATTTCCACTTGTTACACTCAAGGTCAAACTGACAGGAAGTCCGTTGGCTTTGTCATTCGTTCCGGGTGTGTAGACCGGGTTTAAAATGTTGGGATTAGAAAATGAACCATCTCCATTGGTAGACCATGAGAATGACGTAGCGTTTGTAACATCAACACCATCTGTTAGGTTTACCGTAAAATCGCTACCCTCACAAACACTTTGGGTTGGACCCACGTCAACGGTTGGTGTTGGATCCAAGGTCAGAAGCATGTTGTCTGTGTCATTTTGGACACAAGGCGCAGTTGCATTTGATGTAATAGTAAGCGTAATGGTTCCTCCATTGGCAATATCTAAAGGACCCGGATTATAAATGGGGTTTTGAACTTGATTGCTTGGCGAAAATGTACCGTCTCCGGAAGTTGTCCATACAATCGAAGCGGCGTTGAGTGCCGTTGCGTCGCCAAGCAAATAACTGCCTTGATCACAAATGACAGCATCCATACCCGCATTGGCAACTGGGTTCTTAACAAAGGTTATTACTTTTACGTCTGTTGTTTGTTCCCCACAATTGGCAGGGGTTCTGCTAGCCGTTAGGGTCAGCGTAACACTGCCCGATGCTATATCTGCTGCGGAAGGTGTGTATGTTGGCTCGATTTGATCTGCATTGGAAAGAGTTCCTGCTGTTCCAGAAGAAGTCCAAAGGAGATCGTCGAAGTGTGCAACCACAGCATCATTGATGGTTATGGACCCTTCATCTTCGCACATGCTGAGATCTGCACCAGCGTCTGCTTCAGGTACTTTTGTAATGTTTAAGGTCATCTCGCTAATTGCCGGAGTTGGGCAATTACTAATTGGGTTAGCCGTAAGCCTTAAAATCACGCTTCCTGCAGCTATATCGTTAGGACCAGGAGTGTATGTTGGAGTTCTTGAACTACCGCCGCTAAACGTTCCATCACCACCGCCCACAGCTGTCCAGCTCAACGAACTGAAATTCGCTGCAACAACCTCACCCGAATTAAAGGTATAACTTTCCCCTTCACAAATGGTTTTGTCTGGACCCGCATCGGCAATGGGGGTGTTTTCAATAAGTATTTGAACACTATCAGTTACATCGCTTCCACATGCAGTCGTTCCATCGGCCGATAATGGGGTAACAGTCATGGTTAAGATAACAGGACCCACATCATTAGCAGATGCAATATAAGTAGGGTCTTCTGAGGTTTCGTTTAACAATATGCCGCTACCACCCGTTTTGGTCCATGTTATGGAAGCATAGTTTTGTGCCGTAGCATCGATAACAATTTGATCCCCTTGACAAATAGAAACATCTAGGCCTGCACTGGCTGTTGGTTTCTTCACAATGTTTAAAACCATACTATCTGCGTCCGTTGGGCATACACCCTCGCCCTGAAGTGTCATGGTTAAGGTCACACTCTCATTGATAACATCCTGATTACTTGGTGTGTAAATTGGGTTTTGGAGTGTGGGATCATTCCACTGCCCAGTGCCCGAAGAAGTCCATAAAATGGATGCTTGATTTTCGGCGGTGGCTTGTGATATTGTGATGGCATCGTCTTCACAAATGGTTTGATCAGAACCAGCATAGGCTATTGGGGTTTTGTTTACGACAAATACCGCATCGTCTACCGCATCAGTTGCACAAGCATTTAAATGAGTGGCGGTCAAAGTAAGTGTTACCGTTCCATTGCTAAGGTCATTGGGTCCTGGGGTGTAGGAGGGGTTGGCTATAGAAATGTTGTTAAAGCTTCCGTCTCCAGAGGATGACCACTGAAGAGTGTCATAGTCTAAGGCTGATGCATTTGTGATTGAATTAACCCCTTCGCAAAATACCCCATCGGGTCCAGCATTGACCTGCGCATTTTTGTTGATAGTTATTCTTGTTTCCGCAGTTTTTTCTATGCCACAAGGGTCATTTCCAACAACTTTTACTGTAACTACCGCAAACCCATTGATAATATCTTGTGGTCCAGGGATGTAAATTGGATTTGGCGTATCCGTTCCATTTGTTGGGTTAAAGTTTCCATCCCCTGCAGATTGCCATACAATGGAAGTTTGGTTCTCAACAGTAGCGTTGAGCTGTACCGTTTCGTTTTCACAAATCACATAATCGGATGGCAATGAGACCGCATGTGGCTCAGTGATTAGTATGGTGATTGTGTCACTAGCAATATCGGCACAAGGGCTGTTCGGGCTAACAGTAAGTTCAAAAGTGGCTTGCCCATTAGCAATATCTTCAGCTGAAGGAGTATATACAGGGTTTGCAATGTTATAATTGTCAAGCGTTCCGGAGGTTAGACCTGTTTGTAGCCAAGAAATCGACCCATTGGTAGCTGTGGCAGTTATCTGGAAAGTATCATCCCCACAAATCGTACCGCCAAGACCAACATTGGCTGTTGGAGCAGCTTCAATATTAAGTGTCAACTGAGATACAACTGAAGTTTCTGAACAAAAATTGACAGGAGTTGCTTTTAATTGGAGTACGACACTTCCATTTGCGATATCCTGAGCACTGGGTTCAAATGTGGTGATTAGTTCTGATGGGTTGCCAAATTGGCTAGGATTACCTCCTACGGAAGTCCATTCGTAAACAACACTCGTGTTGTCTGTTATCGAACTGGTTGCCTGGTCTAGAGAATAGATGGTTTGGGATTCACAAATAGTATCACTAGCCGGGCCTGCGGAAATAACTGGAAGCTGCTCCACTGTTATAATCACAGAGTCTGTATTGGTACAGCCAGTGGCTGGATTGGTGACAGTTAAAAAGTATTCTCTAGTTACAGTCAGGTCTGCAGGAAAAAGGGTTGGATTGGCAACATTACTTGTAAAACCTGCGGGCACAGAAGTCCAATTGTATTCAAGTGCTGGATTTACACTTCCTCCTATTGAAATACTTTCATTCTCACAAACAGTAGTATCATCTATAACTTCAACATTAGGTAATGGATTCACAGTGATTTCAACTGAATTCGAATTGGTGGCTCCATTAGAATATGTTACAGTAAGCGTGTAGATTGTGGTTTGTAAAGGTTGGACTGTTGGGTTCCAATCCGTAGCTATAAAATTGGTATCTTCTGGAACAGAAGTCCATGAATAGGTATCAGCTAAGGGATCAGTAGCTCCACCTAAAACTGTAGTTTCATTCAAGCATATAGCACGGTCAATTCCAGGATCAGCAGGTGGTATTGGTTCTATTACAAGATTGTAAACAGGACTCGATGGTCCATCACCAAAACTATTTCTTGCAAAAACACTTACATCGCCACTGACAGCAGTATTTGAAATATTGACAACAACTTCACGAGTACCCAAACCACTAACTATGTCAACCCCAGCAGGGAACGTCCACTCATATGAGCTTGCACCAGCAACTTGATCAACACTGAAAGATACATTTTCATCCCCTTGAAAAATAGTTTGTACGGGGCCCGTAATTTCTGAAGGTGTTGCGGGAAGTGCATTAACATTTACAACTCTCTGAGCTGTACCCTCGTTACCTGCAGTATCTTGAACCGTATACGTAATCGTGTAAGGACCTGGATTATTAACATCCAATGCTGTGTTCGCATCATTGGTTACATTGGCTGTTAAGACTACATCATCATCGACATTGTCAGTAGCATTATAACCTGGCTCATTATAAACATCTCCTTGAGTCAAATTGAATGGATTATCTCCAATTAAAGTTATCACCGGAGCTTGAGTGTCATTAACTACAACACCTCGATCGGCAGTGGCTGTATTTCCAGAAGAATCCGTTACAGTGTAAGTGACCGTGAAATTTCCAGGTGTAAGCGTAGAAATCGCATTTGCGTTATCTGTCAGTTGGGCTGTTAAATCACCATCCACATTATCAGTGGCTGTTGCGCCTGGGTCAGTGTACGTTTCTCCTTGATCTATATAAAATGGATTGTCAGGCAAAATTGTAATAACAGGTGGGGTAATGTCACGAACTACAACATTTCGATTGACAGTAGCGGTATTCCCTGCGGCATCAGTAGCAGACCATGTGATTGTGTATGTTCCAGCAACGGCAGCATTGAAAGTACCTTGATCATATAGTGGAGTGATAGTTCCGTCAGCATCGACATTGTCTGTGACAGTTACTCCCGGGTCATTATATGTTTCACCTTGATTAATATACTCTGGATTATTACCAATCAAAGTGACCACAGGCGGGGTCATGTCTACTATGTTTACTGTCCTTGAATTAACACCTTCATTTCCTGAGGAATCAAAAACACTGTAGTTTGCAGTAAAGGTTCCAATAGCATTGATGTTGATATTTGAATAATCTTTGTTTATAGAGTTTTGATTAATCGGTCCGTCAACATTGTCAAAAGCAGAAACCCCAGGGTCAACATATTCAGATCCCAATGCGGACTGTTGTGGATTGGGTCCTGATACAGTAATAATGGGTGGGGTTCTGTCCAAAACATTAACTGTTCGTGCAGCCGTTGCCGAGTTGCCACTGCTGTCTTCAATAGAATAGATGATGTTAAATGTTCCCGCGTTGGATGTGTCTAAAGTAGCTGGGGAAGCAACAACTGGACCTATATTGTTGCCATTATCCTCAGCTGTGGCTCCCGGATCGTTATAAACGGTCCCTTGGTTTACTGAATCTGGATTGGCTCCTAAAACAGTTATAATTGGAGCCTCAGTATCCAAAACGGTTATGGTTCTGGTTACTTGAGTGGCAGGGTTCCCCGCAGCATCAATAGCATCATAGTATCTTATGTAGACACCAGGAGTTGAAGTATCGACTGTTCCGGTGATAGAAACACTTACATTGCCATCAACATTGTCCGTGGCTGTTGCGCCCTGTTCAGTATAACTTGTATCTTGATTAATGGATAATGGTTCCGCACCTAGCAATGAAATGGTTGGCTTTTCAGTATCGACAATTTCAACAGTTCGTACAGCCGTTGCCGAGTTGCCACTGCTGTCTTCAATAGAATAGATGATGTTAAATGTTCCCGCGTTGGATGTGTCTAAAGTAGCTGGGGAAGCAACAACTGGACCTATATTGTTGCCATTATCCTCAGCTGTGGCTCCCGGATCGTTATAAACGGTCCCTTGGTTTACTGAATCTGGATTGGCTCCTAAAACAGTTATAATTGGAGCCTCAGTATCCAAAACGGTTATGGTTCTGGTTACTTGAGTGGCAGGGTTCCCCGCAGCATCAATAGCATCATAGTATCTTATGTAGACACCAGGAGTTGAAGTATCGACTGTTCCGGTGATAGAAACACTTACATTGCCATCAACATTGTCCGTGGCTGTTGCGCCCTGTTCAGTATAGTTGGCGTTTTGGTTTATAGACAAATTGTTTGGTCCCAACAAATTAATTGTCGGCGC
This sequence comes from Flavobacteriaceae bacterium, assembly GCA_049596815.1. Taxonomy (GTDB): domain Bacteria; phylum Bacteroidota; class Bacteroidia; order Flavobacteriales; family Flavobacteriaceae; genus UBA724. Next base: position 12,219 of record JBMYLY010000005.1, read on the forward strand.
CTCAGTATCGACAACTGTTACATTTCTGATAGCAGGAATGGCAGTGTTACCAGCGGAATCGGTAGCATTGTAAGTGTATGTATATGTACCAGGAACATTTGAATTTACATTGTTTTGTTCTACAAGGATTACATTGGTGTCATGGTTATCAGAAACACTGGCACCTTGGTCTATATATGTAACCCCTTGATTAATCTGGGTAGTAACTGGTCCGTCAAGCTGTATTACTGGTGCCTCTTTGTCAAGTACAATAACGGTCCGTGTAATAGAAACGCTATTGCCAGCTGAGTCTGTTGCTGAATATATTATGGAATAGTCTCCAGGACTATTAATATCCACAGTATCTCCAGTGATCACTACAGTGAGGGTTCCGTCTTGGTTGTCTGAGGCGGTTGCGCCCGGTTCATTATAAGCAGTCCCTTGATCAATAGTTATCGGATTCGAACCTAAAAGAGTTATTACGGGATCTTCTGAATCGGAAACGACAACAACTCTTGTTTTGGAAATCGCATTATTGCCAGATGTATCAGTAGCTTGGTATGTAATATTATACTGACCAGGAGTTGTGATGTCAACTGTCCCAGTAGAGGATGTTTGAATCTGAGATACATCATCAACATTGTCAGTAATTGTTACCCCAGGGTCATTGAAAGCCTGATTTTGAGAAATGTTAAAAGGGTTGTCTCCTTCAATCACAATAACAGGACGCTCCGTATCATTTACAATTACTTGACGTGTAATAGTAAATGTATTTGAAGATGAATCTGTAGCCGTGTACGTGCGCGTGTATGTGTCGGGAAGGGCAGTATTGACATTTCCAGAAGGAACAACAACATCGTTCATATTGCCGTCAACGTTATCACTTGCTGAAAAACCTGGATCAACAAAGAAAACATCTTGGTCTATATAATAAGGATCCGTGCCAAGAAGGACTATCACGGGAGCTTCTGTGTCCAAAACGGTTACATTTCGAACAGCTGGAGCTGCATCATTTCCAGAACTGTCAGATGCAGTATATATATAAGAGTAAGCTCCCGGAATATTCGTGTTTACATTATCCTGCGATACAAGGCTTACATTACTGTCAACATTATCCGATACAGTTGCGCCCGCATCCGTGTAGGAATCACCTTGGTTGACTTCAGCAGAATTACTACCTATTAGGTTAATTACCGGTGGCTCTGTATCTAAAACTATAACCGATCTAATCGCTGAACCCTGATTTCCAGCAGCGTCATCAACAGTATAGGTCACCGGATATGTGCCGGGAATGTTTTCATTAATATATGTTGAACCTGTAGATTGAACTTGGTTAGATATATTACCATCAACATTGTCAATTGCATTGACTGACGGATTGGGATCAACATAAGTGACCCCTTGATTAATTTCATAAGGATTGCTTCCCAAAACAGTAACCAACGGTGGTTCTGTGTCCTTAACTTCAACATCACGAACCACAGTGACTGCGCTGTTACCTGCACTGTCAGTTGCATTGTAAATGACTGAATAGGTTCCTGCAATATTAGGGTTTACATCATTGTTAACTACTACAGCAATATCATTAGGTGAATCAACATTATCAGAGACAGTAACCCCAGCGTCTGAGTAGGTTTGTCCTTGGTAAACCAAAACAGGACTAATTCCTAAAAGGTTTATTATCGGTGGCTCTGTATCTAAAACTATAACCGTTCGTGTTTGTTGAGTTGCTGATGCACCAGAAGCATCTGTCACATCATAGGTTATTGTGTAACTTCCCGGGGTATTGAGCGGCAAACTAATGTCAAAAGGATAATTAACAATAACATCACTATTCGGAATTGGATCACCATTTATGTCTGTTGCGGAGAATCCTGGCTCTGCAAACCCATCCCCTTGACTCAATGTAATGGTATCTAAACCATACAGTGTGATCACTGGCGTCTGGAGAGGCGCATTATTACTGTACTCTTCCCCAACAACATTCCATTGCGGGGTAAAAGAGTATGTACTATAAACTAGTAGTATAGTTAATAAATAAAACAGTGCTCTCACCTAATTAACTTGGTTTAAGAAGTAATTATTTTTTCAAAAGTTATTAACAAATATAGCTACTTCTTTGTAACAAAAAGCAAAACGAGAAAATTAAAAGTCAATGTTGGCCCCTATTTGAAGTGAATTATAAGCCTGAATATTGTATTTTGTGATAATTTCCAAAAACAGAATATCTAAACTAAAACCTACAAAAGCAAACGTTTCAGCAAGGGTGTCATCGAAACTAACATCTTGAATAAGAGGGTTTAACAACTCAGAAAATGTTCCCGTAAAGGCAACTGCATTATCCATGTCAAAGGAATAATCAGACGAAAAATATCCCAAGCCACCAAAGAGACTCAAAAATTTAGTGTCGTAAGAAAAAATGGTGTTGGCAGCGATAGAGGTAATGTCAAAATTGACAGCTACATCACTATCATTGTTTAAATACATCATTTCAGAGGTCGAATAATTCGCCGAAATAGCAAGATGCCAATTGGATTCTTGGTCCTTTTTAAAATACTGATCAATACCATGTTTTACTGCCAAACCCTTGTAGCTGTAAGTAAGACCTTCGATATCGTATTCTGGGAAAAAATTGATTTGCACTTCAGTAGATTTAAACAACCCCAAAGCAGCAGAAAAGCTCGGCAAAATAAACATCTCATTGGGCAAATCATTCTTGACACCAGACGGGAATGTAAGAGTCGCTTCCAAGCCATATGCTTCCAGGGTTGAATTGGTTTTCAGAGTTGTTTCTGAACTTGATCCAAGTATGGTAGATAATGAATTGGTTGCCTCAAAATAATTTAATTGTGGCGGAGTGAAAAACTCATCCTTCGCAGGAACATTTACTGTCGTCAGCACAGCGCCAAACTTAAATTCAAATGGCTTCAGGGTTTCTGTTGTATTGGCCCACATCGCATTTTGTCCATAGATGGATGCATTGATCAATGGCTGTGCAAAGCCCATTGACAACACTGATATGTCGTTATTAAAATTATTAGCAACTTCATCAATCAGTTCATCATTGGGCAACTGTGCTGCTACATTGGCAACAAACAATATAAAAGTTAGTTTTGTTAGAGAGAATTTATAAGAACGATTAAAAATATACATGTTGCCAAAAAATTTGTTTACTACAAATATAATAAGCTAATCTACAAACTTTTTTAGCAGACACTTTCAAAAAGCAAAAAAAATTAATCCCTGCTATAAACAACTAAAGCAATTACAACAAACAAAAAAAGCCCTCCGTTTTCAGGAAAGCCTTTCATTGGTTCGTCTACGAACCTCTTGCCACAAGGGCAAGCAACACAACATTTTAAGTATCTAAAACACCTAAGGTGCTTTGCGGTCTGGACGGGACTCGAACCCGCGACCCCATGCGTGACAGGCATGTATTCTAACCAACTGAACTACCAGACCGGGTCGTGCGGCTGCAAATATACACCGCATTTTTTATTCCACAAACAACAAAAAAACGTCTATCACTTACAACAAGGCATCGATTGCCTCGGCATAGACTTGCTTGGGAGACACACCTACTTTGCGGTCTACCAATTCGCCACCCTTAAAGACCAATACAGTGGGTATGTTACGTACCCCGTATTTGGCAGCAAACTCTTGGTGGGCATCTACATCGACCTTGCCTACTACGGCTTTGCCTTGGTATTCGTTACTGAGTTCATCGATAATGGGGCCTACCATACGGCAAGGACCACACCAAGCCGCCCAAAAATCAACCAAAACGGGTTTGTCGGATTGCAATACTACTTGCTCAAAACTGGCATCTGTAATTTCTAAAGCCATAATTCAAATTTAAATAGACCACAAAAATAGGGTTTTTATTTGGGGAATCTACTGCAATAACATTGCCAAAAATTATGGGTGAATAGGCAATGCAAATCGCTTTAGTTCAACTTAAAGTGAATGTGCTTTTCCTCGAGTGCTTGTAGCAGCTCAGTGCTGATATGAACTTTCTTTTTTCGGCTGTGCATCAACAGTTTGATTTGGCTGTCCACTTCATAAAAGGCCATGTCTAGGTTGTGTTTACCTTTATGGGTTTGCACGGTTTTCTTGAGCCACCGAAGTTGGTCGGCATCCATGGCCTTAAGGTCGAGCTTGAGGGTGAGTTTTTTGGCATACGACTCCAAAGTGTCTTGCAACTGGCTAAAAGCGTTGAACTGCAGCCTTGGGTCTCCTTGTTTTCCGGTTTCTCTATGGGTCCATCCAGGGCGTACAAAGGCTTTGATATGCACAAAATTATTGGTCACCAAATGGTGACGAAACTTGAGGTATTCTTCCCCAAAAATCTTAAACTCAAAAGCATCATCATAGTCCTCTAGGGTAAAAATAGCCCACCCTTTGCCATTTCTAGACACCCGATGATCTACCTCGCCCACGATGCCTCCAAAGGCAAGTTCTTTGTTGACCAAAGAAGTAAGCTCTGAAAAAGCACCCACTTTGGCATTGCAAAAATGACGCATGGCATACTTAAAATCATCCAAAGGATGACCCGACAAGTAGATGCCCACCACTTCTTTTTCTTGTTTGAGTTCGTGTAGGCTCGCCCAAGGTGCGCATTCTGGGAGTTCAGGTTCGGCCAATCCGGCGTCGCTGCTCCCTCCAAACAAACTGACTTGAGCAGCATTTTCATGGTCTTGATAAGTAGCTCCATAACGGATGGCTTTTTCCAAAAAAGCAACGCCATCACCATTGTCATGAAAATACTGTGCCCTATGGGCAGTTCCCAAGTTGTCCAGACCTCCTGCCAAGACCAAACTCTCAAAAGTTTTTTTGTTGGCCGCACGCAAATCGACCCGTTTGGTCAGGTCAAATACAGAGGCATATGGCTTGTCTTTGCGAGACGCCACTATGCTGTCAACAGCGCTCTGTCCCACCCCTTTTACGGCACCCATCCCAAAGCGGATGGCATTTTGATCGTTTACGGTAAACTTGTAAAAAGACTCATTCACATCGGGGCCCAACACCGAAATGCCCATCCGGCGGCATTCTTCCATAAAGAAGCTCACTTGCTTGATGTCGTTCATGTTGTTGGACAACACAGCCGCCATATATTCTGAGGGGTAGTTCGCTTTTAAATAGGCGGTTTGGTACGCAATCCATGCATAGCAAGTCGAATGCGATTTGTTAAAAGCATAAGACGCAAAGGCTTCCCAATCTTTCCATATTTTTTCTAAAATTTCAGCATCATGTCCGCGCTCTTGCCCGCCCGCTATAAATTTGGGTTTAAGCTCCTCCAGAAGGGCAAAAATCTTTTTTCCCATGGCCTTTCGCAACACATCGGCCTCGCCTTTAGTAAACCCTGCCAACGCCTGAGACAATAACATCACTTGCTCTTGATAAACGGTGATTCCATAGGTCTGCTTGAGGTATTGTTCCATCTCGGGTAGGTCGTAGCTAATCTCCTCTTCTCCGTTTTTACGACGTACAAAACTTGGGATATATTCCAAAGGACCGGGACGATACAGGGCGTTCATGGCGATCAGGTCTTCAAAATGTGTGGGCTTGAGTTCACGCAAATATTTTTGCATCCCCGCACTTTCGTATTGAAAAATACCCACGGTTTCTCCTCTTTGAAACAATTCAAAAGTGGGGGCATCGTCCAAAGGAAACGCATCAGGGTCAAGGTCGGTGTTGTGGCGGTATTTTACCAATTTGACCGTATCCTTTATAAGGGTAAGGGTTTTGAGTCCTAAAAAATCCATCTTTAGCAGGCCTGCGCTCTCCACTACCGCATTGTCAAACTGAGTGACATACAAATCCGAGTCTTTAGCCGTGGCTATGGGCACCAAATTGCTGATGTCCTCGGGAGTAATAATCACCCCACAGGCATGAATCCCTGTATTGCGCAAAGAGCCTTCCAACACTTGGGCTTGGGTAAGGGTTTGTGCCTCCAAATCATCTCCCGATGCAATACCTTTGAGCTCTTGTATACGGGCAAACTCATCCGAACGCAAATCGTCTTTGAGCTTGGACTCATCTTGCCCAAAAATGGTGTTGAGTTTGATATTGGGAATCAGTTTGGCCAAACGGTCTGCATCGGCCAAAGGCAAGTCTAGCACACGCGCCGTATCTCGTACAGACGACTTGGCGGCCATGGTGCCATAAGTGACAATTTGCGCCACTTGTTCTGCGCCGTATTTTTCTATGACATAGCTCATCACCTTTGAGCGTCCCTCGTCATCAAAATCGATGTCTATATCGGGTAAGCTCACACGATCCGGATTCAAAAAACGCTCAAAAAGCAAATCGTATTTGATCGGATCAATATTGGTGATTTTCAGACAATAGGCCACCACTGAGCCAGCAGCAGACCCACGACCGGGCCCCACCGAAACCCCCATCGAACGGGCTGCGGCGATTAGGTCTTGAACTATCAAAAAATAGCCGGGATAGCCTGTGTTTTCGATAACAGAAAGCTCGAAATCAATACGTTCCTGAATTTCTTCACTGGGTTCCCCATAACGTTCTTTGGCACCTGCCAAAGTGAGGTGTCTCAGATAGGTGTTTTCGCCTCGTTTGCCTCCATCAGCAGCGTCGGCTTCATCTACAAAAGATTCTGGAATGGCAAACTTGGGCAACAATACATCGCGTGCCAAATCGAAGGCCTCGATTTTGTCTACAATCTCGATAGTAGTTTGTAGGGCTTCGGGCAAGTCAGCAAAAAGTGCATTCATCTCTGCAGCCGACTTAAAGTAGTATTCCTGATTGGGTAAGCCATAGCGGAAACCCCTACCCCTGCCAATGGGCGTGGATTGTTTTTCGCCGTCTTTGACACACAGCAAAATGTCGTGCGCGTTGGCCTCCTCTTTGGTCAAATAATAACAACTGTTGGTCGCCACCAACTTGACATCGTGTTTTTCTGCCAAGGCCACCAAAGCCGTATTGACCCGCGTTTCGTCTTCTTGCTGGTGACGCATCAACTCAATATACAAGTCATCACCAAAATGTTCTTTCCACCACAACAAGGCTTCCTCTCCTTGTTGGGCACCGGTGTTGAGCAGTTTGTGGGGCACCTCACCGTAAAGGTTTCCGGTGAGCACAATAAGGTCCTTTTTGTATGTCAAAATTTGTTCGCGATCTACACGAGGCACATAATAGAAGCCTTCGGTGAAGGCCAAAGAAGAAAGTTTGGCTAGGTTGTGATAACCGGCTTTGTTTTTGGCCAGGAATACCATTTGATAGCCATTGTCACGTCGGGTGCGGTCTTTATGGTCGTCACATACGTTTAGGGTAACGCCAATAATGGGTTTGAGCGGAGGTTGAGAATCCTCATTGTTGGCGTTGAAGGCTTTGACTGCTTTTACAAAATGAAAAGCCCCCATCAAATTGCCTATATCAGTGATGGCAACGGCTGGCATCTGCATAGCGCCCGCCTGATTGACCAGTTTTTGAACAGAAATGGTGGATTGGAGTACCGAAAACTGGGTGTGGGTGTGCAAATGGCAAAAGGGAAGGTTGTTTTGTTCTGTCACAACCGTTTCTTGGTGAGTGGGTTGTTGCACTAAGGCTGCAGCGGCCTCCTTTAGACTGCGGTGTTTGAGTCCGGCTAAGGGTACAGAGCTTGTGAAAACAGACTGAACTTGGGCTATAGAATCGCTTAAGTCAGCGTTAGGCATTTGTTGGGTACGAAGGAGTTCCAGAAAAACGCGTGCTGTGGCCTCCACATCTGCAGTTGCATTGTGGGCTTCGCTAAAGCTCTCGGAAAAAAGGTGGGCATATAGCTCCGTAAGGGTAGGCAATTTGAATTTACCGCCACGTCCTCCGGGAATTTCACACAAAAGGGCGGTTTCTTCGGAACAAGTGTCAAAAATCTTGTGTTCCTCAAGTACGTTGTCTCGACCCAAGCGCAACAATTCTGCACCCATGATATTGAGATCAAACTTCAGGTTGTGCCCCACCAAATAAGTGGCACTCTGAACCGCCGCTACAAAGCGATCGACCACTTCTGTCAAAGGTTGGCCTTCTACTTGTGCCAGCTGAGTCGATATCCCATGAATTTTTTCGGATTCATAGGGAATATCAAATCCATCGGGTTGGATCAGGAAATCCTCATGTGAGAGAAGAGTTCCATCGGAGTCGTGCAACTGCCATGCGATTTGAATACACCGAGGCCAATTGTCGCTGTCGGACAAAGGGGCGTTCCAGTTTCTTGGCAAACCCGTGGTTTCTGTATCAAAAATCAAATACATAGTGGGGGACAATCTTTGGTTAAAAATAAAATATCTCAGGTCAATTAAGCCTGCATCATCCAAGAAGTTATCAACGCTTGTCTATTTATAAAAAAAATGTACATTTGCCGCTCATTAATAACCAAGGTTTCGAACCTAAAAATTTAATTTGATATGCCTGTTAGAATTCGCTTACAAAGACACGGAAAAAAAGGAAAACCTTTTTATTGGATCGTCGCCGCTGACTCCCGCGCCAAAAGAGACGGTCGTTACTTAGAAAAACTAGGAACTTACAACCCCAATACCCACCCTGCAACTGTTGCGCTTGATGTAGATAAAGCAGTTACTTGGTTGCAAAACGGTGCACAACCTTCTGATACAGCTCGTAATTTGCTATCCAACGAAGGTGTCATGCTAAAAAATCACTTGGTCAATGGTGTTCGTAAAGGTGCCTTGACAGAGGAGCAAGTTGCTGAAAAATTCGAGGCTTGGGTTCAAGAAAAAGAAGGTAAAAAAGAAGCTTTGTTAAATAGCCTTAAACAACAGGAGAATAAAGCCAAAGCGGCTGCCTTGGCCGCAGAACAAGAAGTGAGTGCCAAGCGCAAAGCTGCTGCTGAAGAAGCCCTTGCCGAGGATGTAGCTACTGAAGAAGTAACTGAAGAGCCTCCTGAAGAAGTCGCTGCTGAGGAAGCCGTTAGTGAAGAGGTTGCTGAAGAAGCGCCCGCAAGTGAGGAAGCCACAGAAGAGACAGCTGAAGAAGTAGTTTCTGAAGATGCGCCTGAGGAAACAGTTGCTGAAGATGCTCCAGCTTTTGAGGAGACTCCCGTAGAGGCTGCTGCTGAAGAAGCCACAGAACCTGCCGTTGAGGAAATTTCTGAGGAAGTTTCCGAGGAAACACCCGCTGCTGAGGAAGCCACAGAGGCTCCTGCTGAGGACGCCGAAGACAAGGAATCTTAATCTCCAACATGCTTTTAGAAGACTGCTTTTTTCTTGGAACGGTAGTCGGTAAATACAGTTTTAGGGGAGAGGTATTGATAAAAATCGATACCGATCAGCCTGAACTTTACACAAACATTGCATCCCTATTTATTGAAACCCAAACGGGTTTGGTTCCTTATTTTGTCGTAAAATCGGAGTTACACAAATCCAGTTTGTTGCGTGTGTCTTTTGAAGATGTCACAGATGAAGCCGGAGCCGATGTCTTGCTGAAAAAAAAGGTTTTTTTGCCTTTGGATATGTTGCCCAAACTCACAGGAAATCAGTTTTATTTCCATGAAATCATAGGCTTTGGTGTGATAGACAAACAACACGGAGACATTGGAAAGGTTACAAGAGTAAATGATACTGCAGCTCAAGCACTTTTGGAAATCGAGCACAAAACCACCCAAGTATTATTGCCCATCGTGGATGACATCATCCTAAAAGTTGACAGAGATAACCAGCAACTACATGTCAAAATTCCAGAGGGTCTTCTGGATATATACCTCTAATCAGGTGCTGTATCCGAAAAATTGAGGGCGGTCTCAATGAGCGCCAAATGCGAATATGCCTGAGGGAAATTCCCCAAAAGTCGTTTGGACGAAAAGTCAATATCTTCACTAAACAAGCCCAAATGGTTGCTGTAAGAAAGCAGCGTGTCAAACATGGTCATGGCTTTGTCCCGCTCTCCGATTTTATTTAAGCTATTGATAAACCAAAAAGTACATATGGTAAATGATGAGCTAGGCAGACCAAAATCATCTTCGTTTTTATAACGATACATCAGCCCTTCATGACATAACTCTCTTTCGATAGCATAAACGGTTTTGACAAAACGGGGGTCTTTGGCATCTACAAAGCCATAGTTTTCCATCAACAATACTGAAGCATCAAGGTCTTTCGATCCATAAGACTGGGTAAAGGCTTGTACCTCTTCATTCCATGCATTTTGTAAAATGTCATCCTCAATGGCTTGAGCCAATGGAGTCCATTTGTCCACATTGTGGGGTTTGTTGAGTTTTTTGGCAATTTTGATAGCCCTATCAATGGCGACCCAACATAACATTTTTGAAAATGTAAAATGACGATCCTCACTTCTAAATTCCCAAATTCCTTTATCGGGCTCTTCCCAATGAGCGGCTACTACCCAAACGATGCCTTTGGTAATTGACCAAAGCTCCTCCAAGTTTTCAACCTCGTTTTGAAACCCTTCGATTTGGGTATGAATTACATCCATCAAAATCCCATAAATATCATTTTGCCGCTGTTGGAAGGCAGCATTTCCGATGCGAACAGGTTTGGAGTTTTCATAGCCCGACAAATGTTCTAAGGTGGCTTCTGTGAGTTCTTTTTCTTTATTGATTCCATACATAATTTGGAGTTTTTCATCCTTGTCTGGAATCAAATCGATAACGAATTGCAGATAACGCTGTACCATTTTTCTATGCCCCAATCGAGACACAATACTTATTACCATAGAAGCATCGCGTATCCAACAAAAACGGTAGTCCCAATTACGAACCTCGCCTATGGTCTCTGGCAAGGAGGTAGTGGCAGCGGCCAAAACAGCGCCCGATTTGTCATAGGACAAAAGTTTTAGAGTGAGGGCACTACGCAAAATGGGTTCGTTGTATATGGGGAAAGAAGGTGTTTTGTCAGACCAATTCAACCAGTACACATGGGTGCGGTTGAGTTCTAGGCTTACTGAGTTCAAGCTAGGTATTTCAATTTTTTCATGATAACTCACCACAAAATAGAGGTCGTCTTTTAAAATGAGCTCCTTTTTTTGAAGCAAATCGACGTTTGAAATATTGGTATATAAATACAAAGTATCATAACGAGAAGTCTCCGTCAGGCTCACCACAAAGTCTTTTTTGGCGTAGGTTCGGGTGTTTCCGGCGGCGTATTCGAGCTTTGGATCGTAGTCAAAAGCTACTTTTGGAGCCCCCGAAATGTGCTTCACATAGCGCACCAATTCGGGTGGTGAGTGATAATCTCCATTTTCTTTTTTGTAGCGTGGCATAAAATCTAAGAGTTCAAAAACCCCATCTTCCTGCTCAAAACGCGTGACTAGGATATTGGTGCTTTCCAAATATTTTTGCGTGATTTTGGGATTTCCGCAAGATCGAACCGAAAAACTACCCCCAATTTGCGCATCCAATAATTTTCCAAAAACCGAGGGAGAATCGAATTCGGGCAAGCAACACCAATCCACAGAACCCTCTTTGGAAATCAGCGCAGCCGAACGACAATTCCCAACGATACCAAAGTCTAAATTATCCACCTAAAAAGATTAAATTTGTCAACAAAAATTTTTCGTTTTGTAAAGTTAGACAAGCATTTCCAACTATACTACTACAATTTCGAAAATAATTTTATGGGCAAAAACATCATCGTTTCGAACCGCTTGCCCCTTCAAATTGAAGTAAACAACAGCACCCCAAAAATTAGCCCAAGTGTAGGTGGATTGGCTACCGGCATGAAGTCTGTACATCGGGACGGTGAAAGCCTTTGGGTGGGTTGGTCAGGGATGACAGAAGAGTCTATTTCGGATGACTTGCGTCCAATTATAGAAAAAGAGATTCAAAAAGCAGGTTGCGCCTTGGTCCCACTTACCGAGTACGAGGTAGAAAACTTTTATTTGGGTCATTCGAACAAATCTATCTGGCCATTGTTCCACTACTTTTTGGAGTTTTGCCAATTTGACAAAGACGATTGGCTAGTCTACAAACAAGCCAATGAGAAATTTGCTGAGGTGGTCTTGGCACATTACCAAGAGGGCGATGTGATTTGGGTGCACGATTACCAATTGCTATTGCTCCCTGCCTTGCTCAGAAAAGCACTTCCCAATGCATGCATCGGATTTTTCTTGCATATTCCTTTTCCTTCTTTTGAGATTTTTAGGGTTTATCCATGGCGAGAAGAATTGCTTTCCGGTATGTTGGGCGCAGACTTGGTAGGAGTACATACTTATGACTATGAGCGTCATTTTTTGAGCTCCGTCAAGCGTTTGTTGCGCCATGAGGTAAAGTACAACGAAGTCTATCATGAGGGCCGTATCACTAGAGTAGATTCTTTCCCGATGGGAATTGACTATGACAAATTTCATCAAGCGGCATTGACACATGCACGGCAAAAAGACTCCGAGAAATCTGAACTACAAAAAAGGCTAGACTCTCACCTGATGTCCAATGAAAACAGCAAATTGATTTTGGCCATAGACCGATTGGACTACACCAAAGGAATTGCAGGACGCATAAAAGCTTTTGAATTTTTTCTCAACAAATATCCTGAGTACAGAGAAAGGGTGCGCTTGGTAATGCTTGCGGTCCCCTCAAGATCCAATGTGCGTCAATACAAACTTCTTAAAAAAGAAACCGATGAGCTTGTGGGACGCATCAACGGGAAATACGCCACGGTCAGTTGGACACCCATATGGTACTTTTATCGATCCTTGCCGTTTGACAACCTCATCGATCTATACACCTCCTCGGATGTGGCCATGATTACGCCCGTACGGGACGGGATGAATTTGGTCGCCAAAGAATATGTTGCCACCAGGACCGATCAAACCGGTGTATTGATTCTTAGTGAAATGGCTGGTGCTGCCAAAGAACTCAATAAGGCATTACTCGTAAATCCTAGCGATACCGAAGCATTGGCAGATGCCCTAAAAACAGCTTTGGAAATGCCCATAGGAGAGCAAGTGTCTAGAAACAACAGTTTGCAAAAACGTATACGCAGATACAGCGTAACACGTTGGGCTGAGAGTTTTATGCAAGCCCTGCTCAAAGCACATGACCAACGCGAACCACATACGGCCAAAAAAATTGGTTCCACCACACTACAGGAAATGACTGCCCAGTTTTTGGGCTCCAAAAAACGGTTGGTGTTCTTGGATTATGACGGCACCTTGTCTCCATTTCATGACAATCCCGAAATGGCTACGCCCAAAGACGACGTACTCGATACTCTCCAAAAAATTCAGCGCATGCCTAATACCCACTTGGTAATTATTAGTGGCAGAGACAGAAACACCCTAGGCACGTGGTTCCGAAATTTCCCCTTTCAATTGGTAGCCGAGCATGGTATGTTTGTGCGCAGTACAGAGGGTGTTTGGACAAGTAGTGACCCATTGCGCAACGATTGGATGGAACACATCAGACCCGTGCTACAAACCTTTGTAGACCGTACACCGGGCACTTTTGTTGAGGAAAAGAAACATGCACTTGCATGGCACTATCGCAAAACAGACCCCGAACTCGCACAAAAAAGGGTCGTTGAACTCAAAACATTGCTCAATAGCCTGATAACTGACAACCTGAAAATATTGGATGGCAATAAGGTTATTGAAATCGTTCACAACAAAACCAACAAAGGAGCCGCAGCCACCCAAATACTGGCAGACTGGCCTGCCGATTTTGTCATGGCCATTGGTGATGATGTAACTGACGAAGATATGTTTGTGGAATTACCGCCTGAAAGTTGGACTATCAAAGTTGGATTCCAAAAAACCGAAGCCTCCCATTGCGTTTCAAACACAGATGAGGTTGCCGCCCTACTCAAAGCGCTTGCTGAGGCCACCTAATTTTTATGTATGCGATGTTATTTGATATGCTTGCTGATAGTAACAAAGCTAGCCGCACAAGACACGCTTTCTTTGGACGAGGTGGTGATTAAAGCTGCCATATCACCCCTAGAGCAAACGCCGTTGGCGCTAAGCATACGACCTCTTGACAATACTACAAACCCCTTATCAACGTTGGGTATTCCGGGACTTCAAATCAACAACAACGAAAACGCGGCACAAGACCCTCGAATTGCCATCAGAGGTTTTGGCGCACGAGCAGCTTTTGGCGTCAGGGGCATCAATGTCTATCTAGATGGCATTCCACAAACCACTCCAGACGGACAAACCCAAATCGATCACCTTCCCACACACCTACTCGACCGCGTGGCGGTAATTCGGGGGCTTAGCGGTACCCGCTATGGCAATGCCTCGGGTGGGGTAATTAACTTTCAAACCATCGACGACATCGGCAGTCTTGCCAACTTTTCAGCACAAACAGGCAGCTTCGGAATGTGGGGTTTACACGCTGCTGTACAGCACAAAAACAAAAACAACACGCTCTTGGCTTCGGTTTCTACGACAACAAAGAATGGCTATAGAAACCACAGCGGCTACGCCAACCACTATGGGTATGTCAAGTACAAACGCCAATGGACAGAACGGTTGGAAACCACGTGGCGTCTGCTTTTTATGGACAGTCCCTATGCCTACGATGCAGGGGCATTGACCCTTGAAGAAGTCCGACAAAACCGCGCCCAAGCCCGTCAACGGAATGTGGATTTTAATGCCCAAGAAGCGGTCACACAATGGCAGGCTAGTTTGAACGCATGCTATCGTTTGGACACCGGAACCCTCTCAGCAAAAATGCATTGGAGTCCGAGAGACTTTATGGGTTGGTTGCCTTTTGAGAATTATGGTGCAGTCGATTTGAATCGAAATTTTTATGGCACCAACCTAGAGTACCAATCTTCCGTTGGGTCTGGAAAATGGCTGGTGGGGATCGACTTTCAACAGCAAGACGACCACCGGCAACGTTTTCAAAACTTGGCCGGCAGTCGAGGGGCTCAAGGTATGAATCAGATAGAATCCTTTGGCGCCCTTAGTGGTTATGGCCTAATCGTCTTGACATGGGGCAAACTGAATACCGAAATCGGTTTGCGCTTTGACCGCCAAGCCTTGCGCCTAGAAGACCGTTTTTTAGATGATGGTGACCAACAAGCCGAAAGACAGTACGGGGTCTGGACGCCCACCGTGGGTGTTGTCTGGACACTTGGCCAACTAGGTGTATTGTTTGTGAATCTAGGGACAGCCTATGAGACCCCCGCTTTGAGCGAACTGTCTGCCAACCCCTATGGCGCAGGCTTTAACCCCGATGTGGAACCATCCCATACTCTTGGGGTTGATCTAGGATATCGCTGCCGATCTCAGCGCTTTCAATGGGAGGCAGTGGCATTCCATAGCCGTACACGCAATGAGTTGGTGCGCTATGAATTGGAAGCTTTGCCTGGACAAAATTTTTATAGAAATCTGGGGACTTCTACCCGTTATGGACTGGAACTGGAAGGCGTGTTGTCTCTTGGTGAATTCCATCAGTTTCGAGGGAGTATGACACAGGCTGCATATCGCTTTGACCGCGAAGGGCAGTCGTTTCGCATCCCAGGCGTGGCAGAAAGGACTGCACATTTGGGCTGGCAGTTCGACAACAAGCGGTGGCAAGTAGGACTACAAACTTTTTATCAGGGAGCGCTGTATGCGGACGACCTTCACAACGCCCTTGTTCCTGACTACACCCTAGTTGATTTGAATTTGGGGTATCAATTGTCTTTATTAGGCACCCATGCAAAATTGGGTCTTACGGTACAAAACCTTACAAACGCCTCTTATTTTGACAACATTCGTATCAATGCTTTCGGTAAAAGGTATTATGAGCCTGCAGCGGGGAGGCAGTTTTTTGTAAGGTTGGCATGTGTTTTTTAAAACCCCTACAGAAATTTTAGCTTTAGAAAGGGTAAAAAAAGACCCGGATTACCGGGTCTTTTGCTAATTCAATTTTTAATGACTTTTTTTACTATGCGATCTAAAGTTGATGTGTTTCTTATATCAATTAAGTAAAAACCTTTTGGCAAGGAGACATCATTAATTAAGAAATTTGGGCCCTGTTGCAAATAACCTCTCTCGATCATTTTTCCGTTTACACTATATACCTGATACTCTAAATTCTTAATCTCAAGTTTAACATCAATAATAGTTGACTTGGTTGAATGATTGTAGTAAACATATACATGGTCCTTGAGTAATAAGTTATCAACTGATGCTGTGGAGCTCTCGCTAAAGGAATATGATAAATCAGACAAATTAAATGTCACATCATAGGTGTTGTCAGAGGCGATAACAATATTGTCTCCACTGTTGGGGTCAGCTGTACCGTCTGCTGTTGTATTGTCTCCCCAATTACATTCCCAACCAGAGTCTCGTCGAAATTTCACACTTCCTGTGGTGATAGTAACGCCAACCAGCGTATATGTAATATTATCAGTGGTTGTCATTGCCGTGTCGGTCCATCCGTTGAAATCACCAATAAGGCTGATATTCTGATTAGAGCTATTCCCTGACGGCACCAAACTAATGTTTCCATTGGAAGTGTCAAGAGAAATATCATAGAAGCCTGAAGATGTCACGTAATAGTTACCACTTCCTGGCCATTGACTGCCACCCCAATTATTGCCTTCCCTAAATTTGACATCACCAGTTGGAAGATAGTAGTTGTTCTTTGTAAAAGTGATGTTGTCAGAGGACGTCATGTCAATGTCGACTCCCCAACCATTAAAATCTCCTAAAAAACCAATGTTTTGTTGGCTATAAGTAATTGTAAAACAAAAAAGTAAAATTAATAGTAAAAATTGTTTCATAATTATATCATTTAATCATTATATCATAACCGACTTTATATAAGTCGTAAAGAAAGCTATTGCCTTCTGCGTCATTGTTTTAGGACTTTCAATAAGCCCCAAGCGTTGCTTTGTGGGTGGTTTAGCACCACAAAGTAAAGCCCGTTTTGTTTTGGTGCATGGATATGCAGATATTGGCTGCGAACAGCATCTTCCCCTTTGTCTATCAATACCCCAGATGGATTGTATATCTTCCATTCTACAGCACCCTTTAAAGCAGCAGGTAAAAGGATGTTAATATTGTCACGAACAGGATTTTCTGTGAGTTGTAATCCTTGTATCAGTTGGGTTGACCCCAGACCCAAAGTGGCCTGCTGATTGCCATAAACACGAAACTCTCCTGGCTGAAGGGTTATAGCTGTCGCGGTATTGCTTACCGAAAAACTACTGTTGTCCATCAGGTTGTACCATGTGCCCGTGTAGGGAAAATCGGCTGTTATCGTCTGTGGATAGACATCAAAGTTGGCCAGGATTACCACATTCTTTAGCGAGGAAGTATCTAACGCATCATCATATATATAGATGCGCTGTAAAAGATTGTTATTGTTGTAGGGGCTTACAGAAGAACTGGCACGAAACACCGGATTGTTGGTTTTGAGTGCTATCATTTTGGCCCAGTCATCGTATATCTGTTTTCTTTGTGCAATCGAAAGCCAGTTTTCTGACCATTGCGGTTGTGGCTTGGTATCCAAACGGCAATCACCTACTGTGCCATCCGAACAGGTGTTTAAAGACTGTTGCATTCCCAATTCAGCAAAATGCCAAATCATTTTGGGTCCGGGAACCAATAGGCTTACCGCACCAATGGCAGACATGCGAGAAAGGGCAACGTTTAGGTTTTGAACGTTATGGTTGGGGTTGTTCTGATTGCCATATTGAAGGTTTTCGTACATCAACCTTTCCTCATCATGGCTTTCAGGATAACCGACCAATCGTTTGCCATCGAAATTTCGAGACTCAGAACGCATATAATCGATATTCACGCCCGAACCATATCCCATAGAAAGCTGTTTATAGCTAGAAAACATATTGCCCCACAGCATGATCCCCTTCCCCTCAGACAATCGATAATCAGCCCATGCCTCCTCTTCGGCTTGGCCACCCAGATGTTCAAAAATCACATAATGATCGGGGTCTATAGACCAGGAGTAGTCGGCGTATTCTTTGAGCACGTCTACCCGATCTTGCTGATAGCTACCTGTACAGCCTTCGTCATTGGCAGTACAGTTTTGTGTAAAGCCCTTAGTAAGGTCCCAACGAAAACCATCTATCTTGTATTCTTCTATCCAGTGCTTGATCACCCGTTTGGTAAAATTTTTGGTTAAAACAGATTGGTGATTGAAATCACTTCCCACACTGTAAGAATGTTGGGCAATCTCATTAAAATAGGGATTTTCACTGGAGGGATCCCCCCAGCCATCGTTATCGGGATCATCCATCCACATACGCACCCCAGGCGCCCTGCCAAAAGCATGGTTTAGGGCCAAATCTAAAATAACTGCGATTCCGTTTTGATGAAAGGTGTCGACCAGCTCTTTGAACTTGTTTGGAGTGCCATAGAACTTATCCAAGGCCATATGAAAGGCAGTATTATAGCCCCAACTTTCATTGCCTTCAAATTCCATTACAGGCATCAATTCTATAGCATTGATGTTGAGATTTTTAAAATAATCGATACGATCGATAAGGTCTTGAAAACTGCGATTTTCATCAAAGTCACGTATCAGCAATTCATATATAACAAGGTCTTCTTTGGCAGGTTTTTGAAAATCAGGGACTTGCCAATTGTATTGGGATTGACCGGTTTGCAAAACGGTTACCTCACGTTGCTGTCCGGTTGGATAAGTTGGCAGATTGGGATAAGAGGTTGCAGGTATATATTCGTCATCAAATGGCGACAATACCAACGTGGAGTAAGGATCTGCTGTTTTGACAATTTGAGGTGAGTTGGTCACAGGATCCACGTCGTAAACCCAATATTGATAGGTGTAAATTTGGTTTGGGGTGAGGTTGTTGAGTTCCAGCCAAAATTTGCCCGTAACAGGGTCTTGATTCATCAAGTAATCTTCACTAGGATCGAAATTGTTAAAACTACCTGCCAAATAGACAAAGTCTTTGGTTGGGGCCGAAAGCACCAGAGTGGCTTTGGTCGCATCGTTTTGGTGGTAATTAATTCCATCTTGTGAATCAGATGGCAAAGCTGTAGAAGCAACTGTTGGCGAAACAATAACCTCAATCGTGGCTTCGCCTATATCAGTCTCTCCAAAGGGGCGGCTTTCAACTTTAACAATACCACTTTGAGTTATGTTTGAAATTTGTGCGGTAAAAACAGGATAGCCCTGTCCTGATGCTATTAACTGATTGTTAAAATAGACCCATACATCTCCTACTTGGGGTGATCCTGCAATCATTGAGCGAGCCTTGACTTCTAGGTCATCGCCAGAGTTAAGCACGACAACCTCAGCTGATGGCGCTATCATATCGACCTGTACAGTGCCAACATAATATAAAAAATCCTGTGATTTCTTATCTCCTGTACCATCTTTTGCCTTAACCAAGACACCCATTCGAGTGATGTTGGTGTCATTGAACAACTGGGTTGGAATAAAAGTAAAGCTGTAAGTTCCATCACCATTATTGGTGAGTTTCTGCGCCTCATTTGAGTTATCCCAAGTGCCGTTGTTGAGAGCGTCACCGCTTACAGAGGCACTATTGTTTTTAAAATACCAAGCCCACAGGTACAGATCTGAAACCCCCCAAGCTTGTGGATCCACACCCGAAACCGTTAGGGTCACAGTTTCGTTTTCTTCAAATGAGGATGGATCAAAAGAAAAAGTCCCAGACTGAGTCTGAGCTTTTAGCCCTAGAGAAATAAATAGTAAAAATATAACGAGTAGGCGCATTTTAAAAAATAATTGGACTGCCCGTAGGCAGTCCAATTAATACTGATTAGTTAGCGGTAATGGAATAGGTGTTATTTACAGTGTCTAACATAACATCATAAGACCCTGCAGAAACGGCTATATTGTCACCTCCTGGGTCTAAGACACCATCAGCTCCAGTATCCCCAAGATTTTCGCCCCAAGCATCATCCTTTCTGAATTTAATCTCTCCATCAGTTAAGGCAACTCCTTTGGCAACAAAAACACCATCAGTACATGGGTCAGGGAACAATTTCATGTCTGGTCCATTCCCCCAACCATTGAAAGTTGCCGACCCAACAAGACCCCAAACCACATCAGCTGCAGTGACAGCGTATGAATTGTTGCCCAAGTCAAGTGTTACGACATACGTACCTGCTGTAGCAGCTAGGTTGTCTCCACCAGGATCTAAAGTACCGTCGGCGCCAGTATCTCCGTAGTTTACACCCCAAGCACCATCTTGTCTAAACTTAAATTCTCCATCAACAAATGTTACAATGCCTCCAAAAACATTGCTTCCAATTTGAAGCATTTCAACATCATTAGTGGTTGAATAGCCTTGATTGTTGTTACCCCAGTCATTAACTGCACTACCAACAAGACCCCAGTTACTCATTATAGGATCTTCACAGTCGTTAAACTCCACCAATTCTATATTAAGCTCAATGGGGTCCGAAACAGAATGTATGGGGTTGTTACCATCCGATTCGCCAACAAAGGCAGTCACCCTAAAATACATAGAAAATAGTTCCAATCCATTATCTTCAGCTATTGTAAACACATCACCTATACTAATAGCAACTTGGTTTTCAGAAGTTTCACCCGAAGTGTAGTCAATGGTTGAAAAGTCTGCATGTATAGAACCTTCGACTTCATAAGTGATGGTAGTAGGTGCTTCAAAATCAGGAGTGGTCCAAATCAAACGCTCCAATACATTGTCAGGCAGATTAAAAATATTATAAATCGAGTTAGGCTCATTGATAAAGCTCACTTTTTCCACGGGCTCTACAGCGGTAAAGACCAAATAGTCCTCGTTGTCACAAGAGGCCAAGGTGAATGAGGCCACGAGCCCCAATATTAGATATCTCATTTTTATCATTGTTTTCATATTGTTAAGATTAGTAGTCAGGATTTTGAGTTAGGTTTTCATTGACAAGCAAGATGTCTTCCGGAATTGGGAAAATCTTTCTGTGGGATTCAGAAGCTTTCCCGTTGGCTGCACCCGCTTTAAAGGGCCACAAATAATTGGCTCCGATAAACTGATTGTTTCGGATAAGATCTACCCTGCGTAGGCCCTCCCAGTACAATTCTCTTTGGCGCTCGTCCATCACAAAATCGATGGTAAGGTCCGATGCCGAAATAGGGGTTGCATTGGCTCTTTCACGCAGTGCGTTGACAAGACTCACCGCTGTGGATGTACTTCCGCCACCGCCACGAGCCACAGCCTCAGCATAGTTGAGGTGCACTTCAGCCAATCTGATCACAGGAAGATCTGTATCTACAAAGTTTCCTGAAGCATCACTACCGGCATTGCCAGAAGAATCGATATTCTTAAATTTGGTTACCGCGTAACCATCTGTAAATGGTCCAATTTTTTCAATCTCATAGTTTTGACCATCTGTGTAAAACATAGCGCGCGCATCTGACCAAGCGGTTGGATGTCCGTTTGAGTCAGAAGCAGTAACAGAGTTTGAAAACTTTTCGACCAAGGCTTTTGTGGTACGTGTACCCCACCAACCGCCGTTGATACCAAAGTCTGCAGGATTCATACTTCCCCCTACAGCAGCGTGTACCAAGAAGGTATTTCCTGCCCAAGTCTGTGAATTCAGCCCATCATAAACTAGGGTAAAAATAAACTCGTTCTGAGCGCCATTCATATGGTTGTCAGCCAAGAAAAGTTCGTCATATGCCGTTCCGTTGTTGTTGGCATCATTGGTGTTGATTGCATAAGTCGATCCCATAACTGTTTCGGCTTTTGAAATTACATCCGCATAACGATTCTGACCGATATAAACCTCCGCATTGAGATAGATTCGGGTCAACAAGGCAGAAGCGGCTACTTGATCAACGCGTCCATATTCATTGCTACCTGAAGCAGGTAATAAGGACTCGAGCTCCAACAGTTCTTGTTCTATGAAACCAAAGATT
This sequence comes from Flavobacteriaceae bacterium, assembly GCA_049596815.1. Taxonomy (GTDB): domain Bacteria; phylum Bacteroidota; class Bacteroidia; order Flavobacteriales; family Flavobacteriaceae; genus UBA724. The sequence continues at coordinate 33,994 of JBMYLY010000005.1, forward strand.
TCCTCACGGTTGCTTTGTTCAGGCAATCCAAAAGAAATCTGGGTGACCAATGGAACATTGGCAAACAAATCCATGAGTTGGCTGTAAGCAAAGGCACGAATAAAGCGCGCTTCGGCTATGTATTCAGCCACTCGGCTGTCCGATGAGCCCATGGCATTAGCATTTTCGATAAACGAATTGGCAAAGGATACCACTTGAGACAGCCTAAAGTACATGCCTTTGATGTAAACATTGTTCACACCCCATGACATTTCGTGAATGTTAGGCAAGCCTGGGTCTCCCCATGCAACAACCGCATTGTCTGTTGTCAACTCATTGAGTGTATACAATAAACGTGTAAACTGTGAGGTTCCCTCATCAATAATACTAGGGTCGATATCGGCATCACCAGCAGGCCCTTGTTGGCCAGTAAGTGCCAAAGAACCATAGACTTTGGCCAAGGCACCGAGTGCGTCGTCCGTAGTTTTATATACATCGACCTCCGTAAAAAGGTCGGGGTCTGTGGGGTTTTGTGTGAGATCGTCATGACACGAAAAAAACACAAGGCCCGAAAGACAAATTGATATGAATGATATTTTCTTCATAATAAAATATGTTTAAAAGTTAAGATCCACCCCGACAGAGACGACTCTAGATCGAGGGTAAAAATTGTTATCTAGCCCCCCACTGATTTCAGGGTCTATACCTGTGTAGTCAGTCTCAACCATCAGGTTGTCAGCAGACACAAACAAGCGAATGGGTGCGTTGAACATGTCTGCGTTGATGGTATACCCTAAGGTGACATTGTCTAACCTAAAGAAAGAAGCATTTTGAATGAAATAATCACTCAAAAAGTTCTTGTCTGAAATGGTATTGAACTCATGGTTCATAAAACCTGCGTTTAGGTTGTCCAAACGATTGAGCTGAGTAGCTGACATAATCGATGCGGTAGAAGCATTGTTGTTGTAGACATAATTGCCAATACTTGCTCGACCGGCAACACTCAAATCAAAAGCTTTGTAGCGAATGTTGAGCGTGGCACCCATATTGATGTCTGCATAGGGATCTTTGTAGAAATATTTGTCATCATTATTGATAACACCATCGCTGTTTAAGTCCGCAAACGCACCTTCAATAGGCTTTCCGTCAGCGTCGTAAATCTGTTTGAAGACATAATAGGTAAAAGGCGCCAAACCGGTTTGGTGGTACTGCACCGTATTACCAATTCCTCCGGAAATACCTCCTACATTTTGCTCGTTATCTAAGCGTGTGATGGTGTTGTCATTAAAGGAAACGTTGTAACCAAGGTTGAGCTGGAAATCATCAGACTCAAAAACGACTGCATTGAGGTCAACCTCAACCCCTTTGTTTTCCATGTCTCCAATATTGGCCGAAATCGTTGAGCCAAAGTTGGTAAATGGGTCTGTGATAGCCGTGGCAATCAAGTCTTTGGTTTCTTTGATATAGGCGTTCACGCTACCACTCAATCGGCCCGAGAACATACTAAAGTCGATTCCAGCGTTAAGCGTTTGTGCTACCTCCCAGCGCAGGTCCTTGTTAATAGGAGCTGGTCTGAAAGTATTGTAGAAAGCAGACCCAAATCCATATTGAGCTTGTTCGGTAGAAATCACATAGCGGGTGAGAAAGTTATAATCTCCCAATCCGTTTACGTTACCCATTTGACCATATCCAATTCTCAATTTCAACTGATCTATTTGCTTCACATCAAAAGCCTCCTCATTGTGAATGTTCCAAGCCAAAGCAACAGAGGGGAAGTAGCCCCAGCGGTCGTCTGGACTGAGTTTGGAGGAAGCGTCTGCTCTAAGCGTAGCAGTCACTAGGTAAAGGTCTTTATAGTTAAAGTTGGCCCGACCGAAATAAGACAACAATACATTTTTGCTTGTATCCACAAAGGAGTTTGTAGTTGAGTTGTCCTCGTTTACAGAACCATCTGGGTTTAGGATTTCTTTGTAGTTAGAACTTGAGTTGTCATATTCGAAAGACTGGTACGAATATCCAGCTGTCAGGTTCATGTCTACATCTGAAAAAGAGTGGTTAAAATTAAAGTAAGCATCAAACAATTGGTTTGTCGATTTATTGCTATATGCACTGCCACTACCGTTAAACCCATCTTCATCTGTTGGGATAAATTTGGAAGTTTCGGTGAACCCAGTACCTTCCGACTCATCTAGACCAACGCTGATGGTGGCAGTTAGGTTGTCTACAAAAGGTAGATCATAGTCGATTTTGGCATTGGCAATCAGACGATCTACCTCAGACATGTCTTCTGTAAGATGTAGCAAAGCCAACGGGTTTGTGGGAGACAAAGACAATTTTTTGCCATTGGACATCCAAGAATAAAACCCATCATAAGGCGAGTTTGCATCATAGACAGGCTTAGTAGGATCGAATTGAACTGCGCTTCCGATTGCGCCGCGATTGGCAAAGTCATTTTCGGTGTTTTGCATTCTGGCACTAAGGTTGACCCTTAACGCATCATCCAAAAAGCTTGGAGACAAACTCACGCTTGCTGTTATACGTTCGAACTGATCTCCAATTAGAATCCCTTCATGGTCAGTTTGGCCCACAGAAATTCTTACAGGCACATCATAGAAAGAGGATGAGATGGATAGGTTGGTATCTACCCCAGATGCCTGCTGGTAAATATGGCTTTGCCAATCTGTATTGGCCGAACCAAGTCTGGAAATATAATCTGCATCTCCAGTTCCAGTAATAACAGAGCGAAACTCATCGGCAGTCAGCACATCCACAAAATCTACCGGAGTAGAGGTTGAACCTTTGGTGGTCAGAGAGATTTTGGTTTCTCCGGATTTTGATCCTTTTTTGGTCGTAATCAAAATGACCCCATTGGCAGCCCTAGACCCATAAATAGCTGAAGCAGAGGCGTCTTTCAATACGCTTATAGCTTCAATATCGCTTGGGTTTATGGCATTGAGTGGGTTTCGAGAACCTCCAACGCCTCCACCGTCAAGTGGAATACCATCGACCACATATAGGGGGTTTGAATTTAGATTTAATGATCCAATACCTCTGATAAGCACATTTGCACCTTCTCCGGGGCTACCGTTGTTAGTGGTTATGGTAACTCCAGCAACTTTTCCTTGGAGCAGTTGTTGAGTTGAAACAACATTTCCGTCCGAAAAATCTTTGGCGGTGACCAAATCAACAGCACCAGTAAGATCCTTTTTCTGGGTAGTACCATATCCGATGACCACCACCTCACTCAATTCTGAAGCAGAAGCAATCATCACAACATCAAGGTTGGCTCCCGAGACTACAAGGGATTGTGTTTCGAATCCCAAATAGGAAAATTCCAAAGTTTGACCGTCGTTGGCACGAATGCTGAAACGACCATCAAAATCTGTGGAGACTCCTTGCGTGGTTCCTTGTACTACAACGTTGACTGATGGAAGGGGATTGCCCTGTTCATCAGTCACAACACCACCCACAGACTGCTGTGCAGTAATGACTGCGCTGGCAAGCATGCAAATGGCGAATAAGTAATAACGTAATGTATTCATTTAGTTGGTTTTAGGTGTTAATTTTAGCGTAAACACACACTTTCACATCCAACGAATCTATGTAAAGAAATTGTTAACCAAAAGCCTTAACTTGCATCAAGTCAAACTACAACGTTGTAGTAGCGTTACGAAAACGTTTGCGTGTTAAAAACTTTAAAATAGACAAAAAAGAAGGCTGTATTTTCTGAATTATGAAATTTTTTAGAGTCATAATTGTTAAATTTGTATTGCTATGAAACAAAAAATCACGCTAAAGAAAATAGCACAGGAGTTTGATGTTTCCATTTCAACGGTTTCCAAGGCCTTAAAGGACAGTCACGAGATAGGTCGAGAAACGCGCGAGCGCATTCAAGCTTTTGCCAAATTTTACAACTACCGTCCCAACAATATAGCCCTGAGCCTTAAACACCGAAAAACCAAAACCATTGGCGTCATCATTCCTGAAATAGTTCACTATTTTTTTGCATTGATCATCGAGGGAGTGGAACATATTGCTAGTGAAAGAGGATACAATGTGGTCGTAGCGCTTTCAAATGAATCTTTAGAAAAGGAAATCATCAACATGGAAACCCTGGCAGATGGTTTGATAGATGGTTTTATTTTATCCTTATCCAAAGAGACCCTGCGCATGCAAGACTATCATCACATCAATGAGGCCGTGGGTCTTGGCATGCCCGTGGTGTTGTTTGACAGAACCGTTCCTGAAATAGCCTGTGATAAAGTCGTTGTTGATGACACCCAAGGTGCCTACAATGCTGTCAAGCATCTTTTTGAGAGGGATCGAAAAAATATTTTGTTGCTTACAACAGAAGACTATATCAGTGTTGGAAGGCTCCGTACACAAGGCTATTTTCAAGCACTTCAAGAGAAGGGAATGCCTCTTAACAATGACCTAATTATCAAAGTAGTTGATCATGAAAATTCAGACATCATTATGTCTAAATTGGAAGCCGATATTTTGAAAGCTTTTGAACAACATCCCAATATTGACGCCATTTTTGCAGTCAATGAAATCTATGCGGCGGCGGCACTAAGGGTGATCAGAAAGTTAGAGTTAAAAGTGCCGGAACAAGTTTCCATCATTTGTTTTACCGATGGGTTGATTTCAAAATATTCTTCACCAACCCTGAGCACCGTCAGCCAGCACGGTGAAGAAATAGGAAAGCAAGCGGCCAATTTACTTATAGATAGACTTGAAAGCAGTGACAACGATTATCCTTTTACCACTTCTGTTGTGGCTTGCAGTATTGTGCAAAGAGAATCCACATAATTTGCTGAATTAAAAAATAATCTTTTACATTTGTTGCATCAAAGCTAAACACACACTTCACAAATTTTAGTTTTGATGAGCTTGTGCTTATCATAATTTAAACGTAAAAATTATGAGAAAGCAGATTTTGGGTTTCTGGGAAATTTGGAACATGAGTTTTGGGTTTCTTGGCATCCAATTCGGTTTTGCCTTACAAGGCGGTTTTATGTCACGTATTTTCCAAACTTTGGGTGCGTCTAAAGACGACATTCCATTGCTGTGGATTGCTGCACCTCTTACAGGATTGATTGTACAGCCCATCATAGGTTATCTGTCCGATCGAACTTGGCACAGCCGATTGGGTAGGCGCAGACCCTACTTTTTGATAGGCGCCATATTGAGTTCTATTGCACTCTTTTGGGTGCCTCACTCTCCAACCCTTTGGATGGCAGTCGGTTTTCTTTGGGTTTTGGACGCTTCGATTAACATCAGTATGGAGCCTTTTCGTGCGTTGGTTGCCGACAAACTGCCCGATAGCCAGCGTTCGTACGGATTTGTCACACAAACCCTGATTATTGGAATTGGTACTTGGATTGCGAGCAATCTGCCTTGGTTTGTGTCCAAACTAGGCATCAGTGATGCTGCAGCACCCGGCGTAGTGCCTATGTCCGTAAAAGTGGCCTTTGCCATTGGGGCTTTTGTTTTTTTATTGAGCATTCTTTACACCATTTTTACAACCTCCGAATACCCACCTGAAGACATGGATGCTTTTAAAAAGTCCAAAGCAGCATCCAATCGAGGGCTTATTAAAGAAATTGGAACCCACATTATTCATATGCCCATGGCCATGCGTAAACTCGGCTTGGTCCAATTTTTTAGCTGGTTTGCCTTTTTTACGATGTGGAGCATGGCAAATCCTGCACTGACAGAACATGTGTACAAAGCCCCTGCCCCTATTGAATCGCATTATGATTTTACGAATTCCTCCTCAGCTGCTTTGTTTCAAAAAGACAATACTGCCTTTCAAAAGGCTTCTAATTTGGTAGGTGCCAATATGGGTACCTATGGGCTTTCGTCTATGGCGTTTGCCTTGCTGCTGACCCTTTACACCTCCAAAAGACGAATCAATAGAAAAAAGGTTCACATGGCTTCCTTGGCTTTGGGCGGTGTAGGATTTTTATTGATGTACCTGATTCCAAACCCTCAATACCTAGGCTTGTGGTTTGCCCTCGTAGGTATTTCATGGGGGAGTATTCTCTCGATGCCCTATGCCATGCTGTCGAGTGCCATACCGGCCGATAAAATGGGTGTAAGCATGGGGATTTTTAACATGTTTATCGTATTACCACAAATTGTCGCTGCTCTTGGAGGCATCAATATTTTGTACAACCTCATGGGTGAGGCATCGATCTACGCCATGGTGCTAGCCGGTTTTTCTTTGCTACTGGCATCTGTTGCCAACCTGAGTATTCGTGATCCAAAAATTATCAGTTATCAACCCAATTAAATGATCAAAGGACTCATATTCGATTTGGATGGTGTGATTGTTGACACCGCGCGCTTTCACTTTAAGGCTTGGCGCGAGCTTGCCACAGAGTGGGGCTATGAACTGTCATACAAAGACAATGAGCAACTCAAAGGAGTGAGCAGAATGGATTCGATTCGAAAAATTGCCCAGTGGGCAGAAAAAGATTTTGAAGAAGAGGATCTCATAAAAATGGCTAATGCCAAAAACGAACTCTATCTGAATTTGTGTGAATCATTAGGAATTCAGGATGTCTTGCCCGGAGTGTTACGAATATTACATGATGGTGTGAATAGAGGCATGAAACTCGCTGTGGGATCTGCTAGCAAAAATGCCATGATTGTTTTGAAAAAACTTGGAATCATCGATTTGTTTGAAGTGGTGGTAGACGGAAATATGGTAACCCATTCCAAACCCCACCCTGAAGTTTTTTTAAAAGCGGCAGCCTCCATGGGACTCAAGCCCAATGAATGTATTGTTTTTGAAGATGCACAAGCAGGAATAGAAGCCGCCAAAGCAGGTGGGATCTTTGCGGTCGGAGTTGGCCTAGACATGTTGCGAGGTTGTGATTTTCATCTTAATAATTTTAAAAAAATAAATGTTGAAGCCTTAATAGAAAAGGCGAAGTCTTAACAATGAAACAACAACAATTCATACAACCTCACGATTGGAAAATCATAGAAAATGATTTTGACCCCTCGACCGTTCAGGCAGCCGAAAGCATCTTTAGCTTGGGCAATGGCGCCATGGGGCAACGGGCCAATTTTGAAGAATACTACAGTGGCCCCAGTTTTCAGGGGAGCTACATTGGAGGTGTGTACTATCCTGACAAAACAAAAGTGGGATGGTGGAAAAACGGATATCCTGAATATTTCGCCAAAGTACTCAATGCGCCCAACTGGATAGGTGTCGACGTTGAAGTAGACGGTGAAAAACTCGACTTATTTACCTGTAAAGTATTGGATTTTCGACGCGAATTAGACATGAAAACAGGCTTGTACAAAAGGGCATTCGAAGTGGAAATGACCAATGGC